>CAYUBX010000039.1:0-11860 GCA_964443165.1 uncultured Acidimicrobiales bacterium | reverse complement strand
CCACCACGCACACCACCGGCCGCTCCGGCGCGGCCAGCTTGGCGCCCAGCGCGGCACCCGCGCCCCACCCCAGCACGCCTGCCTGCGGATGGCCGAAGTAGCACCCGGGTCCGATGGTCAGCTGGCTCGCGTCGCAGCCGAGTTCGTCCACCACGATGGCGTCGTCGGGCAACGCTCGGTCCAGCTCTCGAGTGAAGTACGCCTTGTCCAGCGGCGTGGCGCCCGCACCCTCGTCGGCTCGGGCCGCTGCGGCCGCACGCTCCCCCGCGGCAACCCGTTCCCAGCGATGCCGCCGGTCCGCCACGTCCCTGCCGTCCCCGAGATCGAGCCGGCCCCACAACTCCGCCAGCGCGACCTCGACCCGCCCGGCAAGACCAATGTGCACCGGGAAGTTCCACATCGGATAGCCGGCATGCAGCACATCGGGCCCGAGGGCGATCACGGTCGCGTCGGCAGCGGGGCGCGATCGCTTGGGTGTCCACGGCACGTCGGAATCGACCACCACGATCACGTCGGCCTCGGCGAGGAAGCGGTCGGGCGGGCCGCCGACCCGGAGCGGATGGTCGAAAGCCAGGTTGGCGTGCGTCGGATGAGGGTCGAACACCGGCGCGCCGAGCGCCTCCACGAGCCGAGCCAGCTCCTCCGCCCCCGCCGGCGACCGCCCGGCGGACCGGGTGATCACGATCGGGTTGCGAGCGCCGGCGATCGCCTCCGCGGCGCGCCCCACCGCAGCCGAGTCGGGCCCGACCGCGGACGGCGTCTGCGACGGCGGACCCGAACCGGCGGCACCGACCCCTGCCGAGCCGGCGGACGACCCAGCCAGCACCTCCCGAGGCAACGTCAGATACACGGGGCCGGGAGGGTCGGACTCAGCGATCGCCATGGCCCTGTCGAGCACCGCCTCGACGGGGTTGCCCTCTCGAAGCTCGTAGTCCCACTTTGTCCACTCCCGCGCCATGCTCCCCTGGTCGAAGGACTCCTGCGCCCAGTGGATGTGCATGTCGCGCGAGCCGAGCGTGGCTCCGTCCGTCAGCGGCGTCCGACCGGCCGCCACCAGAATCGGCTGGCGAACCCGCGCCGCGTTGATGATCCCGCCCAACGCGTTGGCGGTCCCGGCGATCGTGTGCAGCATCACCGTGGGCACGCGGCCCGACACCATCCCGTACCCATGCGCCATCGCCATCTGGGGGACCTCGTGGGTCACGGGCACCGGTGTGGGAACGGGTTCGCCAGCCGCTCGGCGCCGAGCGGCAGCGTCGATCACCGGCCCGAAGTCGGTGCCGGCGTTGCCGAAGACGTAGTCGACATCTCGCTCGACGAGCACCCCGAGGAAGTCGTCCGCCACGGAACGGGCTACATCGGTCATGGCCCCATATTGTCGCGTCAGGGACAGCGGAGGCTCAGACTAGAAATGAGGTCCGGAAAATCTCCCGGCGGAGGGACCTGCGCGGTGAAACACCCGCCCTTCAACTACCACCGTCCGACCACGGTCGATGAGGCCCTGAGGTTGCTCGACGAGCACGGCGCCGAGGCGAAGATCCTCGCTGGCGGCCAGAGCCTGCTCCCGGTGATGGCACTCCGCCTCGGACGGCCCGACCACGTAATCGACATCGGCGGCATCGACGAACTCGGCCAGATCACCGCCGGCTCCACCGGCGGCGTGCGCATCGGTGCGATGGTCCGCCACGCCCAGGCCGAGAACTCACCCGAGGTCGGCGCGACAGCACCACTCGTCACGGCAGCGCTCCCCCACGTCGGCCACCGGGCGATCCGTTCACGCGGCACGGTCGTGGGCAGCATCGTCCACGCAGACGCCGCGGCCGAGATGCCCGCCGTGTGTCTCGCCGGCGCGGCCACCCTGCACGTCGCGTCGACACAGGGGGAGCGCACGGTCGCCGCAGCGGACTTCTTCGAAGGCTTCTTCACCACCGCGATCGAGCCCCAGGAGCTGGTGACCGCCGTCGAGTTTCCCGAGACGACGCCGGGAACGGGCGTGGCGGTGGTCGAAGTCAGTCGGCGCCACGGCGACTACGCGATGGTCGGCCTGGCGTGCACGGTCCAGGTGGACGGCGGTTCGATCAGTGACGCAGCGCTCGCCTTCTTCGGCGTCGGCAGCACGGCGGTACGCGCCTCCGAAGCCGAGGCGGTGCTCTTCGGCTGTCCACCCACCCGCCAGACGTTCGATGCCGCTGCCGAAGCGGTACGCGACCAGCTCGAACCCAACAGCGACATCCACGCGACGGCCGCCTATCGCCGCCACATCGCCGGGGTCCTCACGACGCGCGGCCTCGAAGAGGCCGCGTCACGAATCGGAGCCGCGGCATGAGTTCCACTTCCTACAGCACACCGATCGGGCAGACAGCACCGATCGGCGTCACCATCAACGGCAGCACCGAGTCACTCGACGTCGAGCCACGCCGATCGCTCGCCGACGTGATCCGCGAGGACGTCGGTCTTACCGGCACTCATCTCGGATGCGAGCACGGCGTGTGTGGCGCGTGCACCGTTCTGGTCGACGGCGAACCGGCACGCTCGTGCCTGATGCTCGCCGTACAGGCCGACGGGGCCGAGATCACCACCATCGAGGGCCTCGCACGCGACGGTGACATGCACCCGGTCCAGCGGGCCATGTACGAGGCGATGAGCTTCCAGTGTGCGTTCTGCTCGCCCGGGTTCCTGATGAGCACCGTGGCGCTCCTGCGCGACAACCCCGATCCCACCGAGGACGAGATCCGCGAAGAACTCAGCGGCAACCTGTGCCGCTGCACCGGCTACCAGTCGATCGTCGCCGGGGTCGAGACCGCGGTACAGATCATGAAGAACGGAGAGCCGTCGTGAGCGAACGTCAGACCTCCGGCCTCGGCTTCGTCGGTCAGTCGGTGAAGCGCATCGAAGACGAGCGCTTCCTCACCGGCGAAGGCACCTTCGTCGCCGACCTCAACCCCGACGGCGTGCTCCACGTCGCCTTCCTTCGCAGCCCCTTCCCGCACGCCACCGTCGACTCGCTCGACGTGTCCGCTGCACAACGACTTCCCGGCGTGGTGAAGGTGTTCACCGGCACCGAGCTCAACGCCGTCACCAACCCGTTCCCACCGTTCTTTATGGTCGAGGGCCTCTATACGCCGCTGTTCCGCTGCATGAGCGACGACAAGGTCCGCCACATCGGCGACCCCGTTGCCCTCGTCGTGGCGGAGTCGCGGTACATCGCCGAGGACGCGCTCGAGCTGATCGAGGTCGACTATGGCGAGCTCCCCGCGATCGGCACGATCGACGCCGCCCTCGATCCCAGCGGCGAGAAGATCTGGGCCCGCGCCAACGGCAACCAACTCGGCGACCTCACCGACACGTTCGGCGACATCGACGCTGTCTTCGCCACGGCGGACCGCCTCGTCACGCACGAGTTCAGCTGCCCTCGTCAGACCAACCAGCCCATGGAGGCCCGCGGCACCGTGGTGCTCGTCGACGACGAGACAGGCCATCTCGAGATCCACAACACCAGCCAGGCTCCCCATTTCCTGAAATGGGCCACCGCCGCGCTCCTCGTCAACCGTGGGGGCTTCCGCAACTTCTTGTCGTTCCTGGGCAACCGAGAACGTCGCAAGGCCTTTGGGCGCGCTCGCAAGGACTTCATGGCCGCCAACAAGGAGAAGCTGAAGGCGCAGGACAGCTCGGGGCAGAAGTTCCAGTTCCGCAAGGAGTTCAGCACGCTCAAAGCGATGGCTCGCATGGGCATGGGGCTCATGGCCGCAAAGGACTACCCCACGGTCAAGGCCGTCGACATCGGCGGAGGCTTCGGTTCGAAGGGTGCGGTCAACCGGGAGGACATTGCCGTGGCCGCCGCAGCCACCCAGCTCGGTCGATCGGTCCAGTGGATCGAGGACCGGGTGGAGAACCTCACCGACGGAGGCCAGGCCCGCGAGGAGCAGTTCACGGTTCGGGTGGCGGTCGACGACGACGGCACCCTCCGCGGCCTCGACATCGATGCGGTCATCGACGCCGGCGCGTACGCCGCCTTCCCGGTCAACTCGGCGATCATCGCTCTGCTGTGGAAGGTGTACATGCCGGGCGCCTACGACTGGGAGGCCTATCGGCTCCGCACCCGCGTCGTGGCCACCAACAAGGGCAAGGTGGTCCCCTACCGCGGCCCCTGGGCCAACGAAACGTGGGTACGCGAGCGCATGCTCGACGTCGTCGCCGACGAGCTCGGCATGGATCCCGCCGAGATCCGCACCAAGAACGTGATCGGCGAGGACGCGCTGCCGCGCCCGATGATCAGCGGCCCCGACATGGACGAGACGATGTCGGTCGCCAAGACCCTCGACCGAGCGCTCGAGATGATCGACCGCGACCAGCTTGCCGCCGACAAGGCGGGGGCAGAAGCGCGCGGCCATCGCCTCGGCCTCGGGATCGCCTGTTACCACGAAGCCGCGCCCGGACCGCCCAACTTCATCCACTCGGTGCAGCCGGGCAGCGACATGTTTGTCTACGAAGACGGCAGGGCCGAGATCCAGCCGGATGGCCGGATCACGATGTTCACGTCGCAGAGCCCACACGGCCAAAGCCACCAGACCACCTACAAGCAGGTGGCGGCGGACGAGTTCGGCGTGGCGATGGACGACGTGGAGATCGTGTGGGGCGACACCGACCGCACGCAGTTCAGCTTTCTCGGCACCGGCGGCAGCCGCGGCGGTCCACTTGGCGCAGGCGTGATGCGCATGACGGCGCGCGAGCTCCGCGAGCAGGTGGTGAAGCTCGCCGCCGACATGCTCGAAGCCTCCGAGGACGACATCGAGATCGTGGACGGCAACATCCACGTGGCCGGGGTTCCGTCTCGCGGAGTGACCTACGCCGACGTCGCTGCCCGAGCTGCATCGGCCCAGGGCGTGACCGAGGGACCCGTCTTCCGAGAGGCGATGAAATACGAAGGCGTCGGCAACGGAGGCTGGTCGACGGCAACCCACGTTGCGTGGGTCGACGTCGACCTCGCAACGGGCATAGTCGACATCCCGCGCTACCTCGTGGTGGAGGACTGCGGTCCGATCATCAACCCCGCCATCGTCGACGGGCAGGTGCGCGGTGGCGTGGCGCAAGGAATCGGCGCCGTCTTCTACGAGCGGGTCGCCTATGACGAGGACGCCAACCTGCAGTCCACGACCTACATGGACTACCTGATCCCGACCGCGATGGAGATTCCCCCGATCGAGATCGAGCACATGGAGACCCTCACCCCCGGCGAGAACGACGCTCGCGGCGTCGGTGAGGGCGGGATGATCGGCGCCCCTGCCGCGCTGACCAACGCCGTGTCCGACGCGTTGGGTGTCCAGGTCTCCAAGCAGTACCTTCCGCCACATCGCCTGCTCGAGCTGGCGGGTGTCATCGAGAGCTGAGGAACCATGCGCATCGACAACGAGTTCACGATCGCCGCGCCCATCGACCAGGCGTGGGCGATTCTGACCGACGTGCCGACGATCGCGCCGTGCATGCCGGGCGCCGTACTCACCGGCTCAGAGGGCGACACCCACGAGGGCAAGGTGAAGGTGAAGGTGGGCCCGGTCACCGCCGAGTACAAGGGCAGCGCGGAGTTCGTCAGCAAGGACGACGACGCCTACCGCGCCGAGTTGTCTGCCAAGGGTCGCGACACCCGCGGCGCCGGCAACGCCGAAGCGGTAGTGGTCGCCCAGCTCACCGAGGAAGGCGGCGGCACCAAGGTGTCGATCGACACCGAGCTCAAGGTGAGCGGCAAGGTCGCCCAGTTCGGACGCGGCGTGATGGCCGACGTGTCGAAGAAGCTGATCGGTCAGTTCGCCGAATGCCTTGAGCAGAGGATCCTCGACGCCTCAGGAGCAACCATCGACGAGGTGGCCGAAGCCAGCGCAGAAGAGGCGGAGGCACCGGCAGAAGAGGCGACCGAGGAGCCAGAGGCCCTGGACCTGATGAGCGTGGCAGGCGGAGCCATGGCCAAGCGCCTCATCCCCGTAGCCATCGCAGTGGTGGCCGTCGTCGTTGTGCTGATCATCCTTCTCTGAGTTCTCCCACAGGCCCGATCACCGACTGTCACTCGCCGCAGCTCCGCTACGGACTGCCACGGCCCGCCCGACCGCGTCACTTCACTGCAGAGACCCCGAGGCGCGAAGGAGCACGAGCGCGGTGCTGCCGGCCAGACGGCGGGCGGGGGCCGGTGGGTGCGAGCGAACATTTGCGACGAGCGAAGCGAGACTCAGTAGCGAGCGAGTAGCCACCGGCGCACGCCCGCCCCCTCAGCGGTCACCATCCGAACTCAGCGAGGGAGCTCGTTCCACGGCGTGCTCTTGTCGACCTGGGGATCCCGCGGTAGCCCGAGCACGCGCTCGCCGATGATGTTGCGCTGGATCTCGTCCGAGCCGCCCGCGATCCGATAGCCGGGCGAGCCGAGGACGTGCTCGCCCCATTCGTAGGAGCCCCACTCGCCGGTGTCGGCGATCAGGCGGGGTCCGAGGGTCGACGACATCGCCGACGTGACCCCGGGAAGGCCTTCCACCCAGTAGAGCTTGCCGATCGACCCTTCGGGTCCGGGCTGCGCGCCGGCCTCCTGGGCTGCCATGACACGGAAGTTGGTGAGGTGGCGGGCCTGCTCGTGGGAGTAGACCTCCATCAGCTGTGCGCGGGTCACGGGATCGGCTGTCGCCCCGAACGCTCGGGCGGTGGCGATGCTCTCCTGCCATCCGCCTCCCGGTCGCTTGCGGGCACCGCTTCGACCGGAGTTGGCCCGCTCGTGAGCGAGCGTGGTGAGCGCGACGCCCCACCCCTCGCCGACCTCGCCGAGGCGGAGCGAGTCGGGCAGCCGGGCGTCGTTGAAGAAGACCTCGTTGAACGACGTCCCTCCGCTCATCTGCTTGATGGGCCGGACCTCCACGCCCTCGGTGTCGAAGGGCACGAGGAAAGCGGTCTGGCCCTTGTGTTTGGGCGCGGTGGGATCCGAGCGTGCGATCAACAACCCCCACCCGCTGAACCGGGCGCCAGACGTCCAGACCTTCTGGCCGTTGAGCACCCACTCGTCGCCGTCGCGCTCCGCGCGGCAAGCCAGCGACGCGAGGTCAGATCCGGCGCCCGGCTCGCTGAAGAGCTGACACGCGAACTCCTCGGCCAGGAGGAAGCGGCGCACGAACCGTTCCTTCTGCTCGTCGGTGCCCGCGGAGAGAACCGTCGGAGCCACCAGACCGGTCGTGACGCTGAAGAGCTCGTGCCGGCCGGGGACCTCGTACCCCATCTCGAGGTTGGCGAAGGCTCGCGCGTGCTCGTTGGATAGCCCGAGCCCGCCCCACTCGGGATCCCAGGTGATGGCGTGGTACCCCGCCTCGGCCTTGATCTGATGCCACTCCGCGAGCCCGGCGAGATAGGTGCGCTCCTCGTCGTCCGTCATGTCGTGGAACACCGCGACGTCGAACTCGCCGACGCCCCACTGCACCGACCCGGCCGACGCCCTCGGTGTGACGTGCTCGTCGAGCCAGACCGTCGCCTCGGCGACGAACTCATCCACGGACGGGGTCACCGACAGCCTCCGAGACTCGACATACCAGCTGATATGTTAACGGCGGATCGACAGCAGCAACCGGGAGGGGCCGGTGGCCCAGCGAACCATCAGCGAACGCATCTTCGACTGGCCGGCCGACGAGCTTCGCCTCAAGGCCAGCCGCTGCACATCGTGCGGGAACCACATGTTCCCGACCCAGGACGGCTGCATGCGCTGCGCGGGCACCGAGACCGAAGAGGTGCTGCTCGACACCAGCGGCACTCTCTGGAGCTGGACGATCCAGGGGTTCCCGCCCAAGGCGCCGTACATCGGCGACACGGACCCGGCAAGCTTCGAGCCATACGGGGTCGGGTATCTCGAGATCGACGGTCAGCTCCGGCTCGAAGGGCGCATGACCCTCGCCGATCCCGACCAGATCGAGATCGGCATGCCCATGGCGATCGTTCCCGAGGTCCTGGCCACCGACGAGGACGGAACAGACGTGGTGACCTTCGCATTCGAACCCATCGAGCCGATCGAGCCGGGCAACGAAGAGAACGGAAGCGCGTCATGAGCGACGTCGCGATCGTGGGCATCGGCATGCACCCGTTCGGCCGCCACGACGGGGTCAGCGCACTCGACCAGGGGGTCGTGGCGGCTCGGGCTGCGCTCGCCGACGCCGGCATCCAGTGGGTCGACGTGCAGTTCGCAGCGGGCGGCAGCCGCGACGGGACCCCGCCGGACAACATGGTCGGCCAGCTCGGTCTCACCGGCATCCAGTTCACCAACGTCTTCAACTGCTGCGCGACCGGCGGATCAGCTCTCTTCACCGCATACAACGCCATCGCCGCCGGCATGTACGACGTGGGTCTCGCCGTCGGGTACGACAAGCACGACCGCGGCGCGTTCGTCAGCACCGAGAAGGGCGAAGGTGCCTGGTACGGCGAGAGTGGCCTGCGCCTCACGACCCAGTTCTTCGGCATGAAGATCCAGCGCTACATGCACGAGCACGGGATCTCGAGCGACACGCTGGCGGCCGTCGCCGAGAAGGCGTTGCGCAACGGGTCGATGAACGAGATGGCGTGGCGTCGCAAGCCGCTCACTCGCGAGCAGATCGCCGAAGCGCCGATGCTGTCGCACCCGCTCACCCAGTTCATGTTCTGCAACCCCGGCGAAGGCGCGGTGGCGCTGATCTTGGCCAGGGCGGACAAGGCCACCCAGTACTGCGACACGCCGATCTATCTGCAGTCGGCCGCCGTGCGGACGCGGCGATTCGGGAGCTTCGAGGTGTTCGCACCCCACATCCCCAACCAACTCCACGGTGGTCCCACCGTCGACGCCTCGCAGGCCGCGTTCGAAATGGCCGGCATCGGCCCGGAGGACGTCGATGTTGCTCAGCTCCAGGACACCGAGTCCGGTGCCGAGATCATGCACATGGCCGAGAACGGGTTCTGCGAACACGGCCAGCAAGAGCAGATGATCCAGCTCGGCGAGACCGAGATCGGCGGCCGCCTGCCGATCAACACCGATGGCGGGTGCCTCGCCAACGGCGAGCCCATCGGCGCCTCAGGTCTCCGGCAGGTCTACGAGAACGTGCTGCAGCTCCAGGGCCGCGCCGGCCAGCGCCAGGTCCCGGGCGATCCGCAGGTGGCCTACACCCACGTCTATGGTGCGCCGGGCCTGTCTGGCGTCACGATTCTCTCCCGCTAGCAACCCAACGAAAGCGACGGACATGACCGAGACCATCACCGGCACCGATCGATCCAACGGGATCAGCTGGCAGGAACTCCTCGGCCAGGACACCCACCCCGTCAGCGATGCGCTCCGCAAGGTGTCGCCGATGCCCCCGGGCAACACGCGCATTCCCGCAGCGGCCTACACGTCGAAGCAGTGGCACGACATGGAGGTCGATCGGCTCTGGAGCCGGGTCTGGCAGCTCGCCTGCCTCGAGGACGAGATTCCCGAGGTCGGCGACTACCAGGTGTACGACATCGCTCACCTGTCCTTTCTGATCGTCCGCACCGCGCCGGACGAGATCAAGGCCTTCAACAACGCCTGCCTCCATCGGGGACGCCAGCTGCGCGAGGAGCCGGGCAAGGGGGCCAAGAACCTGCGCTGCGCGTTCCACGGGTGGTGCTGGAACCTCGACGGCTCACTCAAGGAGATCCCCTGCGAGTGGGACTTCCCGGAGGTCGACATGACTCAGCTCGATCTCCCCGAGGCACTCGTCGGCACCTGGCAGGGCTTCGTGTTCATCAACCCCGACCGCGACGCAGCCCCGCTAGCGGACTTCCTCGAGGGCCTCGACGAGCACTTCTCGCTGATGCCGTTCACCAAGCGCTACAAGCGGGCCCACATCCGCAAGATCATGCCGGTCAACTGGAAGGCATGTCAGGAAGCGTTCATGGAGGCGTACCACGTGGTCGCCACGCACCCGACGCTGATGGACGACCTCGGAGACGCGAACTCCTCATACGACGTGTACGGCAACTTCTCTCGGGCCGTGTCACCGCACGCGGTGCCGAGCCCCCATCTCGCCAACATGCCGAGCTACGACCACCCCGAGGACGGCAAGCACTTCGCGCGGTGGCGGCACCCGATGAACGGGCACATCTACCAACGCCTCGACACGGCGAAGGACGGCACGGCTCCCGTCGAAGTCACCGATCTCGACGGCAACGTCAGCATCTTCGATCACAACGGTCGTCACCAGGACGGCCCGATGACCCAGGCGGACCCGCACATGTGCCTGTGGATCGGGGGCCAGACCCCCGAGGAGATGCTCGACCTCCCGCTGCTGCTCCCCAACCCCCCGGAGGGAACCGACAACCCGCGCGGCTGGATCGCCGACCAGAAGCGGGAGATGGTGAAGGGGCAGTGGGGCGAGCAGATCGACGTCGAGAGCTTCAGCGACGCCGAGATGATCGACGCGATGTACTACTCGGTGTTTCCCAACATCTCGCCCTGGGGTCCCTTCAGCGAGCTCTTTTACCGATTCAGACCCAACGGCGACAATCCCGACGAGTGCATCTTCGAGATCATGTTCTTCCCACCGTGGCCGGACGACGACACCCGTCCCGCGCCGGCCGAGCCACACGACCTCGGCGTGGACGACGACTGGTCGCTCGCACCGCAGATGGGCCCGGCCTTCAAGATCTTCCAGCAGGACTCACTCAACCTGCCCAAGGTGCAGCGCGGGCTCAAGAGCCAGGAGCAGCAGGAAGTGATCTTGGCCTCGTACAACGAGGCCAAGATCCGTCACTTCTGGCAGCACATGTACGACTGGCTCGAGATCGGCGAGACGCCGATCGAGATCTAGCGTCCCCTAGTTGGGCAGAAACTCCGCTGAGTTCATGTCGTCGATCGTGCTGAAAACACGGTCGACCATCGCATCGAGCAGCTGCTGACCCCGCTCGTTCGTCGCGGGCACTGCGACCGCTCCGTAGGCCGCCATCATGCCCACGCCCAGCGCGCTCCGCCGCACCTTGTCCTCGCATTCGGCGAGCGAGTACCCGGTGATGCCCAGATCGACGAGGCGCGAGTGATAGCGCTCGATCAGCTCACCGGTCATCTCCCGACGCAGATCGTTCTGCATGGACCAGGCGATGAAGTACGCCACGTCGACGGCGCCGACCGCGCGGATCGAGAGCTGCCAATCGAGCAGATACACCTGGTCGGGAGCGAACATCAGGTTGTCGAGGCGGAGATCGAAGTGGGCGAGCGTCTGGTGATCGTCCTCTGCGGCGAGGATCTGCAATTTGATGATCCGAGTACGCAGGTCCTCGGCAACCCGCATCGCAGCCGGGGAGATCGCATCGGCGTACTTCTCGACGAACGCCGGGAAGAACTCGGTGTACTGCCCCTCCGCCTGCCGGTAGAGGGGATTGTCGGCGGCGGGGAGCCACGTGAGCGACGCGAGGGCATCGTTCGCCCAGAACTTGGAGTGGAGGTCGGCCACCGCGTCGATGGCCGACCGGGCGTCGTCCGGCGTGCATCCCGCGACCTGATCGGCCATGCGCAGGTGACCCATGTCCTGCATCACCAGAACGCACGCCGCACCCGTGGGATCGATGTCGGTGTAGTAACACTCCGCGACGTTGCTCAGCTGTGACGACGCCTCGCTGTAGAAGTTGACCTCGCGTTCGTAGAAGCCGTACATCTGGGCGAGGGCCACCAGGTCGGGGATCTCGGCCGAGATCTTCACCACCACAGTGTCTGGCCCCGCCCCATCGCTGTAGGTGAGCGACGCCCGCCCGATGAGGCTGATCATCCCCAGCCCTTCGCCGATCCGCTCGATCTCGACGGATTCGACCGTGCCGCCCAGGTCGACGTGCTCGTTGAGCCACTCAGCGGTGACGTCGTCGAACGACG
>CAYUBX010000038.1:0-11872 GCA_964443165.1 uncultured Acidimicrobiales bacterium | reverse complement strand
GACACCCCGATGCTCGCCGAGGTCAACGATCAGTCGACCTCGCTGCACGGCCAGGTCAATGCGTTCCCGTCTCGTCGAGGGCGGCCGGACGAGTTCGCCGGTCTCGTCGAGCACATCTGGGATAACGGCTACCTCAACGGGGTGTGTCTCCCGCTCGACGGCGCCATCTTCGGGATGTGAGCGGTTGGGTCAATCCCAGCCCCGGCGGGTCACCTCGCCCGGGGTCAGCGGCCCGCAGCGGGGGAACCGTCAAGGTGCACCTGAGCCACATCCTCACGAAGCTCGAGATCACTCATCGCTCGGAGTTCGCTGCGATGGTCGTGCGGCGTGCGGAATCCGGCGACTCGCGCACGTAGGCTTTCGACCATGACCGTGGTCTCACCAGGCATCGGCTTCGACATCCGCCCTCTGTCCGGCGCGCTCGGCGCCGAGATCTGGGGTCCCGACCTCGCCGAGGTGGGGGAGCAGGAGATCGCGGCGATCCGTCAGGCGTTCCTCGATCATCACGTGCTCGTGTTTCGCGACCAGGAACTGAGCCCGGCGGCTCAGAAGGAGTTCGCGCAGCGGTTCGGTCCACTCGAGACCCATCCCTACATCGGTGGTCTCGACGGTCATCCCGAGGTCGTGGCGATCGTGAAGGAACCTCAGGAGACCGTCAACTTCGGCGGCGCCTGGCACAGCGACATGTCGTTCCTCGAAGAACCGCCCCTCGGGTCGATGCTCTACGCACTCGAGGTGCCGGCGTATGGCGGAGACACACTCTTCGTCAACCAACACGCTGCGTACACGGCGCTCTCCGACACGATGAAGGGCATCGTCGATGGGTTGACCGCCGTGCACTCTGCGGCGCGCCAGTACGGAGCGGGCGGCGACTCCGACCGTCGCGGTGTCAAGCGGTCATCGATGGATCTGCGGGTCTCCGACGACGCCCACGCAACCATGAAGCACCCCGTGGTTCGCACGCACCCGGATACCGGTGCCAAGGCGTTGTACGTCAACCGCCCCTTCACCGAACACATCGACGGCATGCGGCGTCGCGAGAGCGATGTGCTCCTCGACTTCCTGTTCGAGCACTGCGAGCAAGAACGCTTCAGCTGTCGGGTGCGATGGGAGGCTGGCACCGTCACCATGTGGGATAACCGCAGCGTCCAGCACTACGCGCTCAACGACTACCAGGGTCAGCGCCGACACATGCATCGGGTGACCATCGCCGGGGATCGGCCTCGCTGAATGATCCGTCGAACCCCCACGCTCCTTCTCGCCGCCGCGCTCATCTTCGCGTCATGCGGGGACTCGGACCCCGAAGAGGCGACGCCTGACCAGCCGACGACAACCATCGCGGCGCCGCTGCTTCCATCGTTCCGCGAGCCAGCGAGCGCACGTATCGGCAGCGTCGACGACTGGCTCGCCACCTGGAGTCTCGCCAACGCCACCTTCATCGCGCGCAACGAGCGTTTCCCCGAATTCTTGATCGATTCGGAGGACTTCCAGCCGCGCGGTGATGTCCAGGGCTTCCCTCTCCTGGCGATGCAGCGCAATCAGGTGATCCTCGGCGCGCTCGTGGATCCCGACACCGACGAGGTGTCTGCCCTCGCGCTGATCGGTCAGCCGGGTGACGTCGACTTCCTCACCGCGTTTCCGCTGTGGGTCGCCACCCTCGATCCGACGCTCGATCCCGGGCGACTCCTCCCCGAGGACCTCGTGCTTGGCGATCGAACGTCGGTGTTCGTCGAGTCCAACGAGCGCACCTACCGCGCGCTGCGGACCGGCGACGACGCGGGCGTCGTCATCGGGCTCACGATGGTGGGCGGTGCTCAGCTGGACGAAGAGGTGACTCGCGCGACCCACGAGCTGATTCGCACCAGCCTCCTCGGTGAGGTGTTCGGAGGCGGCGGCTCCTGACCCGGTGTGCTCACCCGTCGAGCGCGTGTTCCCGAAGATTGTCGAGCCGGACCCACTCCAGCGTGGAGATGTGCGTCGCGCGGAGTCTCACCGGCGGGGCGTGGCCCGCCTCGAACGCTTCCTGCCAGCGCGGGGCACAGACGCACCACCCGTCCCCCTCGGACAGGCCGGCGAAGCCGAACTCCGGCCGCGGCGTCGACAGATCGTTGCCGGCGGCCTTCGAGAACTCGAGAAAGTCGTCCGTGACCACTGCACACACGGTGTGAACGCCGACGTCACCAGCGCCGGTGTTGCAGCAGCCGTCGCGATAGAACCCGGTGAGCGGGTCGCGCCCGCATTCTTCGAGTTCGTCGCCGAGAACGTTCTTCGCCATGACTGCAGTCTCGCAGGCCCTCCGGCCTCATCACACGAGTAGGTTGCGGAGCGATCGAGGTCCGGCCAGAGCGTCGGGATGGGGGAGAGACATGCGGCCACTCGAGGGCGTGAGGGTGCTCGACTTGAGCAGGGTCCTGGCCGGGCCCTTCGCCGGCCGGCTCCTGAGCGACCTCGGTGCAGACGTTGTGAAGGTGGAGCCTCCCGAAGGTGATGTCACGCGCAACTGGGGTCGCTCACGCGCCGGCTTGGCCGGGTACTACACCCAGCAGAACGTGGGGAAGCGCAACATCTGCGTCGATCTGCGGGTCGACGGTGGCCCTGAGCTCATTCGGCAGCTCGCCGCCGAGGCCGACATCCTGATCGAGAACTTTCGGCCCGGGATCATGGCGCGGTATGGGCTCGGCTACGAGAGCCTGGCCGAGGAGAACCCCAAGCTCGTCTACCTGTCGATCAGCGGATTCGGGCAAGACGGACCCGAGTCTGCCCGCGCGGCATATGCGCCGATCCTGCACGCCGAGTCCGGCTGGTTGCAGCGCTCCGCCGATTGGCACGAGCGGCCGGTGACCGATCTCAACCTCTCCTCTGCCGATACCAACGCGTCGCTGCACGGGACGATCGGCATCCTGGCCGCGCTCCGGGTCGCAGATCTCACCGGCCAGGGGCAGCACATCGACATGTGCATGCTCGATGCCTTCCTCGCGACCGACGATGCCAGCCATGTCGGCCTCGATGACGTCCGCTACACGGCGGCGGGAGGCATCGTGTGGGAAGGCACCGGCGGGCCGGTGCTCACCGCTGGTGATTTCCGGTGGATCTGGAAATGCCTGCACGACACACACGGTGTCGACGACGGCGTCGCCCCGGAGGCCGATCTCGAGACCAAGATCGCCGCACGGACCGACGCCATCAACGGGTTTCTCTCCTCCTTCGAGACACGGCAGCAGATGTACGACGCGCTTGACGCCGCCAACCTCGCATGGGGAGACATCAAGACCACCGCCGAGGCCTATGCGTCGCCGACCGCCGTTCATCGCGGGACGTCGGTGGAGATCAACGCTCGCGACGGCGGGACGCGGCGAGTGCCTCAGACCCCGTATCGATTCAGCGAGAGCGAGGCTGGGCTCGCCGAGGGGGCCGTCGCGCCGCACAAGGGTGAGCACAACCTCGACGTTCTCCGTGCGTGGCTCGACGCGGACTCCCACGTCGCCGCAGCACTGGAGGATGCCGGCGTGCTGATCGCCGACCTTCCGCAGGACACCGGTCCGGGCACAAGCGCCTGACCGCTGCGCTGCCGGGGCGGTTTCGCGCGGCGCGAGATTCGCGAGAGGATGGAACCGATTGCCCGACTCGGGCGTCTCCCCAGACGCCACCGGAGTCAGGACGGGCATGGTCGTCACACAACTCGAAAGGGACAGGGTGGGTGAGGCCCCGACCGGGAGAAGTCCTTCCACCGATGGCTCGTTCGAGGACTTCTACGGCGAGCATCGTGATCGGATGGCGCGCGCTCTCGGGCTGAGCCTTCGAGACCCCGAACTGGGTGTCGACGCGGCCGACGAGGCATTCGCACGTGCCTGCCAGCGCTGGTCACAGGTCAGCACCTACGACAATCCCGAGGGCTGGGTGTACCGCGTGGCGATGAACTGGGCTCGGTCCTGGATGCGCCGCAAGCGACGCGAGAGGGACAAGCAGCCGCTCTTGATCTCCGAGTCCGAGAGCGAGGATCGCATGCTCGACATCGATCTCGAACGCGCCCTCTCGACCCTGAGTCCCGAGCATCGCGCCATCGTCGTGGCGCGTTTTTTTCTCGATTGGTCGGTGAGCCAGACCGCCGAAGCGCTGAACGTTGCTCCCGGCACCGTGAAGAGCCGCCTGAGCAGGGCGCTGGGACAGCTCGAAGACCAACTGGTTGTGAGGGAGGCGTCGTGAGCGACTCGTTCGACGATCGGCTCCGCCGGCACCTGCACGAGACCGGAGCGGATCTGCCCGTCGGCGCGGCTCAACTCGGCGCGGTGCGAGCGCGGGCTCGAGCCCGCGCCCGACGTCAGACCGCTGTCGCGGGTGCTCTCGGGTGTGTCGCGTTGACCGCCATCGTCGGGTTGAGCCTCGTCATGCTGAGCAGCGGATCAGGAGACACCGACGAACCGCTTGCGGCGGCTCCGACCGAGGTCATCGGCGACGAACTGGATGCCGGATCGGTCGACGCCGCCGCACCGACTGCCACCATTTCCCCGTCGACCGCCGCCGAGGACGACTCTGGTGCCCCGGTGTCGACATCTCCCGGGCTGGTCGAGCCAGATCCCTCGGTCGGAGACGACGAGGTGGCCGAACAACTCGAGGATGGTGCCCTCGCCGCAGCCACGTCGACGACCACTGCCCTCAGCACGGCGCGCTGGGTGCAGGTGATGGGGCCCGGCGCCGCTCCCGCGGAGGGCGTGGACTTTCGATTCGCCTCCGGCCAACTCCTCGCCCGATACGAGGGCGGTGCAGCGTTCGCTGATGGTGAGGGCTGGCGGTCATTGCCGCAGCTCCCCACCGACCTCACGGTTCTGGCGGTCACGGTCGGCGAGGACGGACGTGCCCGGCTGACCGGGTGGGTCTCGGACGGGCCGTGTCGCCGCCAACCGGTGGCTGCCATGCACGACGGCGCGTCCTGGGTGATCGACCCGATCCCGCTGGCCGATCCAGCCGGCGTGATCGCCACGCCTGTCGTCGCGTCGATCGCTGCGACCCCGTCCACGCTCGCCGTCAGCAGAGTCGACGAACTCTCTGTCGATCCCACCTGTGTGCTCGCGCAGCTCGAGCTGGAGGGCTCATCCGCCGATCTGCGCGACGGATCGCTCGTCTACCTCGACTCGGAGGGGGTGGAGACGACGCTCGGCCCAACGGATCTCGCCGCCGCCGGTTTCGACCCGCTCGCGCTCACCCTTCTGAGTGGGCCGCAGCGACGGTCCACCCTCTCGTGGCTCGCACTCCAGCCGCCGGGGCAGTGGACCATGGTCGATGGTCCGGTCGGCGTGGTCGCGCCCGAACCACTCGCCGGGGTGGTCGCCGGCCGTCTCATCGCCCAGACGCCAGATGGGCTCCTCAGCGAACTCCCCTCGGGGATGCCGGTGACCGACGGCAGCGATCCGATCGTGAGGGCCCGATTGCGCCCAGAGGAGGCGGTGTGGTGGACAGGGACCGCATGGTTCGCGTGGGACGGGGCCGCCGTCACCAAGCACGACCCGGTCCTTCCCGAGGGCGCAACGGCGCTGTACGACGCCGTGCGCACCCCCGATGGTGACTGGGTCGTCCTGTCTGAGCTCGACGCCCAGACGGTCGTCAGCGATCCGACCGGGACGCAGCAGGTCGCGGCGATGAGCGGGGTCGACGCGGGGTGGGGCACACTTGGTCTCGTCGCCGGCCAGGTCCACCTGGTGACCGAGTCGCCTATCGGTCCTGCGGTGTTCAGGCTCGAGTTCGGCTGAGCTGCCTCTCTCGGGACGTCGACGGCGGCTGGAGGAGGAAACGTGAGCGATCCGACACTTTGGAGTACCACCCGGCAGGCGGCCGCCATCGCCGCAGGCGAGCTCGGCGCGCGCGAACTCACCGAGGCTGTGATCGACCGCATCGAGCGACTCGATGGACAGGTCAACGCCGTCGTCACCCGAGACTTCGACGGCGCGCTCGAACGTGCTGACACCGCGGATCGCGGAGTCGCGTCCGGCGACCTCGTCGGGCCACTCCACGGCGTCCCCATCACGGTCAAGGACGCGCTGCAGACCGCTGGAATGAGGTCCACCGGCGGCGCGGTCGAACTCCGAGAGAGTGTTCCGGTGGTCGATGCGCCCGTCGTGCAAGCGGTCCGCGAGGCCGGCGCGAACATCATCGGCAAGACCAACCTCCCGCGTTGGTCGGGCGACATTCAGTCGTTCAACGAGATCTTCGGCACCACCAACAATCCATGGGACCTCAGCCGGGTCCCTGGGGGTTCGTCGGGCGGGGCCGCCGCAGCGGTCGCGATGGGATTCACGTCGTTCGAGATCGGAACAGACATCGGAGGGTCGATTCGCTTCCCCGCCTCCTTCAACGGGATCTGGGGCCACAAGCCGAGCTTCGGCGTGGTGCCCAGCACCGGATACCTCGATCACACCTTGGGGGGTACGACGGAGGCCGACGTCAATGTGATCGGCCCGCTCGCGCGCAGCCACGACGACCTCGAACTGCTGCTGAGCCTTCTTTCACGATCGCGGGCACCGTGGATCCCACAACTGCCGGCGCCGCCGGCGGATGTCCGCGAGCTGCGCGTCGCTGCTTGGCTCGACGACGACTATTGCCCCGTCGACTCGGAGGTTCTTGCGGTCACCCAGCGAGCGGTGGCTGCACTCGAGGACTCCGGGGTGACGGTGGATCGCGCCACCCGGCCCGACGTCGACTTCGAGGAGGCGTTCGAGCTCGGGCTGTGGCTGGTGGGGTGTGCGATCTCGCAGTCGGGCGACGCTGATGGCCCTGGTCACCGCATCTGGCTCGACCGGCATCGGCGGCGAGAGGAGATCCGGGCCGCGTGGGCCGAGTGGTTCGATGGGATCGACGCCGTCATCATGCCGATCTCGTTCGTACCGCCGTTCCCTCACACTCAGGACGGCAACTTTTACAGCCGAACGCTCGTCGCCAACGGAGAGGAACGCGGCTATCACGAGATCGTGCGGTGGACGATCCTCACGGGCATGGCCTACCTCCCCGCGTCGGTCCCTCCGCTCGGCACGACAGAGGCGGGTCTCCCGATCGGCTGTCAGGTGGTCGGGCCGTACGGCTCCGATCTCACGACGTTGGCTCTTGCCGGCCACCTCGGTGATCTGATGGGCGGGTACAGCCCGCCGCCGTTGGCGACCTGACCGGTCAGCTCGCGAGCACGAACTCCAGGGTCACTTCGAGCTCGACAGCGGGGGTCCGTCCACGGGCGCGTCGGTGGTGGTGTCGCCCAGGATCGACCCGCCTCCGCAGGCGGGAGCCAGCACGGACAACGTGGAGATGATGAGGAAGGTCAGACCTCCGCCGAAACTCGATCGATGGTGCCTCGTACGTCGGTCATCGCCTGCTCGAGGTCGACGATTTCGTGGGCTGTCGCTCCGTCGGGATCGAGGAAGAGAAGCACGGCCCCCTCGACCGGCAGACTCGTGGAGACGGTGAGTGCCACCGCATAGGTGGCTGCCTGTAAGCGATAGCGGTCGGCCTTGGCCTCCAAGGTGGCCGCATCTGGCACGGCGTCGGTCTTGTGGTCGACGATGACCAGGCCACCGGCGGGGGTTTCGTAGAGCAGGTCGATGTAGCCCTCGACGAGAACCTCACCGACCGGCGCAGCCACGTAGGTCTCGCGCCAGTGCCTGGCGTCGGCGGCGGCACGGACGACGGGGCTGTCGTGCGCCGCAGATACCAGCGCCTCGACGGTCGCTTCCGATCCGATGATCCCCTCCGCCGCGCACTGCGCGAGGACGAGGTCGCGGCGACCCTCGCCGGTCGCGAGGTCGACCGTCTGCAGGACACCGTGGACAGCACGGCCGATCGCGGTGCCGAAGCGTCCCTTCATCCACGGTGGGAGATCGAGGTCGCGAGGGTCCTTGTCCAACCCGGGATCCTCTCGGCGGAGCTCGCGGTGACGGTCGGCGACGCTCGTGGCGCTGAGCGATCGGGGGCGGTGGCCGCGCCGTAGCGCGGTGGCGTGGCGCGCCTCCCATTCCGCAGGTGGATCGATCTCGATCGGGCGAGCGGCGGCCGGAGCCTCGACCGTGGGCGGCGCGACCGACATCACGAACGAACGATGTGCGGCCTGCTCCGCGGCTCGTGCGAGGAGCTCGGCGCTCGTCCGCGCGTGGTCGGACTGCTCGCGGCCTGTCGGTTCCTTGCGGTGCAGGGAGACCACGAGGTGGTCCTGCGCTCTGGTGCACCCGACATACAGCAGCCGGAGACGCTCGTGATGGCTCATCTGCTCGTCGAGGGGGACGAACGACTCGTATTCGCGCGTCTCGAGCGAAGACCCGAGGCGGATCACAGCGGGGCCGCCACCGGGGGGGAACGCTGCGACGACGCCCCTGCGGCCACCGCCGGGCCGGGTGGTCAGTCCGGACACGACGGTGATGGGGAACTCGAGGCCCTTGGAGCCATGGATCGTCATGATTCGCACGGAGTCGTCGTCGGTCTCGGGGAGAACCGTTTCGCTCACCCGGGCTCCCTCGGCGGATTGCAGCCGCGTCCAGTTGAGGAACTGCCGGAGGTTGCCGCCTTCGCTGTCGCCGTAGGCCCGCGCCTGATCGAGGATGAATCGCAGCCGTCGCCACACATCCCGAGGACGACCCTGTACGACCCCGTGCTCGAAGACCGTTCGCTCTCTCATGAGGTGCTCGAGGAGCTCGGAGGGGGTGAGCCACATCCGACGGTTGTGCAGCGACCGGAGGTGGGCGAGCGCTGCGACGACGGGGTCGTCGTGGGCGAGCGACTCGGGCGGGGTGGCCTGATGAGACCAGCGACCGCCGTGCTCCGCGGAGTAGCGGTAGAGGTCGTCGTCGCCGCAGCCGTAGATCGCGCTTCGCAACGCAGAGACGAGCGCGAGCTCGTCGGTGGGATCGTCGACGGCACGCAGACACATCATGAGGTCGCGGATCTCGCGCGTCGACCACACGAGGGACGAGGTCTCCGCTCGGTGGGGGATGCCGGCGTCGTCGAGCGCCCGCTCCAATGCGGGGAGCGACGTCCTGGCCGGTAGGAGGATCGTGATGTCTCCGAGGCGCGGCGCCCGCCAGCCGCCGCTGTGTTCGTCGCGGACGGGCCATTGCTCGGTCAGCGCGGCCCGAACCGCCCCGGCCACGTCAGCGGCCTCAAGGTCGCGAAGCGCCTCCGCAGCGATCTGACCGGGGTGAGGTGTCTCGCCGAGCACCATCACGCCGGGACCGGAGTCGGGGGCGCCGCGCCACGGGAGGAGCGGTTCGTAGCCGGGCTGGCTGGCCTCGCTCTCGTTGATCACCTGAGCGAAGACGTGGTTGACCCACGAGATCACGGGCTCGCTGCTGCGGAAGTTGGTGGACAGCCGGACGGCAGGTTGCCCGAAACGTTGCCGCGCGGCGAGGAACAGTCCGATGTCGGCCCGCCGGAACCGGTAGATCGACTGCTTGGGATCGCCCACGAAGAACAGGCGTCCCGGCTCCACGTCGAGATCCGCCCACGAATCGTTGACCTCGGCATCGGGCCGCAGAGCCAGGAGCGCCGCGAGTTCGATCTGGATGGGATCGGTGTCCTGGAACTCGTCGAGGAGCAGCTTGCGATAGCGGTCTCGCAGCTCGCCTCGAACCTCTGCAGCGAGGGGTGAGGCACGCAGCAGATCCCGTGCCTGGACCAAGAGGTCGTGAAACTCCAGTCGCCCGTGCTCTCGCCGCGACTCCGCAGCCTCGAGGGTGAACTCGGCGATGCGCTGTGCGAGCACCTTGATGACCGCGTCGACCGCGTCCGAGCGTGTCTCGTCGATGCGCTCGAGGAGCTCGCGATGCTGGGAGCGAACGCTTTCGATGTCCGGCCAGTTGGTCTTGCGGCCCTTCTTCGTGACCTTGGGAAGGACGCCGGATCGACCCGTCGCTCGGGTGAGAAGGGCCATGCGATCGGTGGCGTCGTCGGCTCCCTCGAGCCGGTCGATCCAGCGTTCGAGGACTGCGAGGGGCTCCATCATCGTGTCGTCGGCGGAGAGGCATTCGTCGCGTCGCTCCAGGAGGTCGCGAGCGGCGCTGACGAGCGGCGCCGTGTCGAGCCGGAACGCGGGAGGCGCGGGGAGCCGCGAGGTGAGGAGGTCCCAGTTGTCGTTGAACGACACCGCGAGGTCCCGCAGGTGGTGTTCGTCGATGCCGGCCGCCGTGGCGACGAGGACGGTCTCGGCCATGTCAGGGTCGTCGAGGAGCCGGTCGAGTTGTTCGGTCCAGCGCTGATCGAAGGCGACCTGGCTGGAGATCTCGTCGAGCACCTCGATCGTCGGCGGCAGCCCGGCCTGCACGGGATGCTCGGAGAGGATGCGCTGCGCGAAGGCGTGCAGGGTGCAGATTGCGGCGCCGTCGAGGTCGTCGAGCGCGGCAGCGGCGGCGATCGCAGCCGCTGCGTGGGGATCGGTGTCGCGGGCGTCCTCCAACGCGGATCGGATGCGGTCGCGAAGCTCGCCGGCCGCCTTCTCGGTGAAGGTGATGGCCGCGATGTGCCGAAGCGGAACGCCGTCGGGATCGGTGATGAGGCGGAGGATCCGATCGACGAGCGAACGCGTCTTGCCGCTGCCGGCGCCTGCCTCCACGAACAGCGTCTCGTCGAGGGACCCGGCGATCCGATCACGGTCGGTCTGATCGAGCGGAGCCTGATCGGCCGCCTGGACCCCGGCCGATGGAGCGTCGGCTTCGAGTGCCTCCTCGATCGGCTCGAAGAAGTCGGGGTCGAAGAGGGGGCGCTCAGCCATGGAGCACCGACTCCGGTTCGGCGAGCTCGAGGTAGTCGGCCAGTTCGGGGGCCTGCCGCTTGCGCATCCACTGCGTGCGGAGCTCTGCCGTACCGAGTCCATCGGGATCGCAGTACGGACACTCGATGAACGCCGGGTTGTCCCGTTCGCGCGGGCGCGGCGGGAACACGCCGCCCTCGATCCCCCCGATGATGGTCTCGACCACCTCGTCGAAGCGGTCCATCACCCTCTGGTCGACGTCGAGCCCGATCCAGGCCCACTCGCCACGCCTTTCTGTGATGAACCAGTACGCGGCGTGCACAGGCGCGTCGTCGCGCCCGACCGCAGCGCGGCCTGCCAACGCGTAGACGGGAAGCTGGAGTTTGGTGCCGGCGAGGTCAGGGTCCTCCTGGCTGAGCCCGCGGTACCTGGAGGTGCCGCCGGTCTTGTAGTCGATCACCACCAGGCCGCCGTTTGGCGTCTCTTCGAGCCGATCGATGCTGCCTCGGAACCGGACGAGCCGTCCGCTTGGCAGCTCGTGGGTGATCGGACCAAGGGTCGCATCCTGGACCCCGAACCCGAGCTCGGTCCCGACGACGCGGCCCTTGCGTTCGCGCAGCGCGTCTTGACGAAGCATCTCGTGCAGGTCGGCGAGGATGTCGCGGCGGTCGCGCTCCCAGAAGATCCGCTTGCCCACGAGTCCTCGCCCTTCGAGCCTCGCCGCGATCTGCCGGGCGAAGGCATCGAGGCGCTCGTGATCTGCCTCGTCGTCACCGTGACCCGGGCCCGGGAGCTGGCCGCCATCCACCGCTTCGGTGAAGAAGCGGTCGAGCGCTTCGTGCATCACGTTGCCGCGTTCGATCGGGGAGATCCGCAGGAGTGCCTCGGGCGTGTCGATCTCGCCCACTCTCAGCACCGACCTCATGAAGTAGCGATGGGGACAGGCCGCCCAGTCCTCGAGGCGGGTCGGAGCGACGACATCGGCGCGCGCCCCTCCCGGTGTCACCCGGCCGGCGAGGTTGCCGTCGAAGCGGGTGAAATCGCGACCGCCGCGCGCGGTGATCAGCTCGACGCCACCTCGGAAGGCGGGAGAGGAGGCGGCCAGCGGGTGAGATCTGACGTCGTGTCCACCCTCGATGTGCTGCATGAGGCTGACGA
>CAYUBX010000037.1:0-11879 GCA_964443165.1 uncultured Acidimicrobiales bacterium | reverse complement strand
GAATGAGCTCGTCAGACACCAGGTCGCCCGCGTCCATCACGGCCTTGGCCTGGAGGCCCAACTCGGTTCCCTCTGCCACCGCAGCGCGCAACATGTCACCGGTGGAGATGTGGGGGATGCCGTAGTGCTCCACGAGCAGCGCGCATTGCGTGCCCTTGCCAGCACCCTGCTTGCCCAGGATCACGAGTCTCGTCATGGGGGTCCTCCGGAAAAGCCGGCGCAGCATATGTCGAATCCATCGAGCCATGTCCCTGCCCCGTTGGAAACGGGGCTCCTATTTCAGGAAGCCCTCGTAGTTGCGCATGAGCAGCTGCGAGTCGATCTGCTTCATCGTCTCGAGCGCCACGCCGGATGCGATCAGGATCGAGACACCACCGAAGCCGATGGCGAAGCCACCACCACCACCCTGACCGCCGATCGAACCGAGATCGCTGGTCGCAGACAGCAGGATGGTCGGGACGAGCGCGACGAAGGCGATGAACAACGCGCCAGGCAGCGTGATGCGGTTGAGGATCCGGGCCAGGTACCGCTCGGTCTGGGGTCCAGGGCGAATGCCCGGGATGAACCCGCCTTGTTTGCGGATGTTGTCGGCCTGGCGGACCGGGTCGAACGAGATGGCGGTGTAGAAGTACGCGAAGCCCACGATCAACAGACCGAAGAAGATCACGTACACGATGCTGTCCGGCTGGGTGAGGTAGTCGTTGACGACCGTCTGCAACCAGCCCCAGTTTGCGACGTTGGACAGCAACACCGGCAAGAAGAGAATCGAGCTGGCGAAGATGATCGGAATCACGCCCGACTGGTTGACCTTCAGCGGGATGTAGGTGTTCTGGCCGCCGTACATCCGCCGACCGACCTGGCGCTTGGAGAACTGCACCGGGATCCGGCGTTGGCCCTGCTCGATGAAGATGATCGCCACCATCATCGCCACGGCGACGAAGATCGCGATCGCCAGGTAGAAGTTGCCCTCTACCGCGCGGAGTCGCTCACCGTCGAAGGGAATCGTGGACACCACCGAGGCGAAGATCAGAAGCGACATGCCGTTGCCGACGCCTCGCTGGCTGATGAGCTCACCCATCCACATGAGAAGCGCTGTGCCAGCGGTGAGCGAGATAATCACCAGAGCCACCCGGTTGAAGGTGAAGTCGGGGATCACGATGATGGCGCTGGTGTTGCCGAGGGCGGTGCCTTGGCCCCGGCCGAAGATGAACGTGATGCCCGTCGCCTGGACGAAGGCGATCGCCAGGGTGAGGTAACGGGTGTACTGCGTGAGCTTGCGCTGGCCGACGGCGCCCTGCTGCTGAAGCGCTTCGAGGCGGGGGACGGCCACGGTGAGGATCTGGATGATGATCGACGCCGTGATGTACGGCATGATCCCGAGCGCGAAGATCGCGAAGTTGGTGAGCGCTCCTCCGGAGAAGAGGTTGAGCAGCGCCAGCACGCCGCCGGTCTGATCGGCCTCCTCGCGCAGCGCGATGATCGAGTCGAAGTCGATGCCGGGAACAGGAACCTGCGATCCCAGCCGGTAGGCGGCGAGGATCATGATCGTGAACAGGATCTTCACTCGAAGATCCGGCACACGAAAGATGTTGCGCATGCTTCCGAGCAAGGCGAACCCCGTTGGTCGTTGTTTCGGCGCTGTGGAGCGGCCGCTGGCTAGCGGTTGGTGTGCTGGTTGCCCTGTGCCGGCGGACGCGGTCCACGGAACGTGGGCGGCAGGATCTCCACGGTACCGCCTGCGGCAGTGATCGCTGCCTCCGCGGACTTGGAGACGGCGTGGGCCTTCACCGTGACAGCGGTGGTGATCTCACCGCGGCCGAGCACCTTGATCATGGCGCCCTTGGACACCAGGCCCCGAGCGAGGAGCGCCTCGGGATCGATCTCGGTGAGGCCGGTCTCGGCGATCGTGTCGAGGTTGACGGGCTGGTACTCCACCCGGAACGGGTTGGTGAACCCCTTGGCCTTGGGGATCCGACGCTGCAGCGGGAGCTGACCGCCCTCGTACCAGACGGGGACCTTGCTCCTGGCCTTCGTACCCTTGGTGCCTCGACCGGCGGTCTTGCCGCGGCGGCCCGCGGTACCACGACCGACGCGCTTGGCGGTCTTCTTCGATCCGGGGGCCGGCTTGAGGTCGTGCGGCTTCAACATGTGATCAGGCCTCTTCGACGTTGATGAGGTGCGCGACCTTGTGGATCATTCCCCGGATCTCCGGGCGGTCGGGCAGGGTGTTGGTCTTGCCGATGCGACCCAGACCGAGCGCACGCAGGGTGCCGCGGTGCTTGGGCTTGGAGCCGATCGAGCTGCGAACCTGGGTGACGGTGATCTCGCTCATGAGTTCACCTCGGCGGCGGACTTGGGCCCACGGGCTGCCCGCTCGGCCTCGCGGTATGCGTTGAGCAGACCCGCGGGGATGCACTCCTCGGGCGACAGGCCGCGCAGCTGTGCGATCTCGTCAGGCCGCTTGAGCGCCTGGAGACCTGCGATGGTCGCCTTCGCCACGTTGATGTGGTTGGAGCTGCCGAGCGACTTGGCGAGCACGTCGCTGATCCCGGCCTCTTCGAGAATCGCGCGGGCGGCACCGCCGGCGATCACGCCGGTACCAGGGGCGGCCGGCTTGAGGAGGACCCGGCCGGCGCCCATCTCGCCGAGGACGGGATGGATGATCGTGCTGCCGGCGAGGGGAACGCGGAAGAGGTTCTTGCGAGCCTCTTCGGTGCCCTTCTGGATCGCCAGCGGCACCTCCTTGGCCTTGCCATAGCCGAGCCCGACCTGACCGGCACCGTCGCCGATCACCACGAGGGCGGTGAAGCTGAAGCGCCGACCACCCTTGACCACCTTGGCGACGCGGTTGATGTCGATCACCCGCGACTCGCGCAGACCATCGTCACCACTGTTCCGCGGGTTGTCGCGCTGGCGGTCACGGTCGTTGTTGCGCCGGTTGCCGCGGTTGTTGTTGGGGCGGTCGCCGCCGGAGTTGGGTCGTTCAGCGTTGGTCATTGTGAACTCCTAGACCTTCAGTCCGCTCTCGCGGGCGGCGTCGGCGAGGGCGGCAACCCTGCCGTGGTACTGGTTGCCACCGCGGTCGAAGACCACGGTCTCCACGCCGGCGGCCTTGGCCCGCTCGGCGACGAGCGCGCCCACCTTGGCGGCGGCGTCCTTGTTGCTGGTAGTGCCGCTGCGCAGATCGGCCTCGGCGGTGGACGCGGACGCCATCGTCACGCCCGCCGCGTCGTCGATGAGCTGGGCGGAGATGTGGCGGTTGGATCGGAAGACGCTCAGGCGCGGCCGTTCGGCGGTACCGTTGATCCGCTTGCGGACCCGGCGTTGACGCTTCTGACGTTGTGCGGTTCGACTCGTCATGGTTCCTACTTGGCTGCCTTGCCGGCCTTGCGGATGACCCGCTCATCGACGTAGCGGATGCCCTTGCCCTTGTAGGGCTCGGGCTTCTTGAGGCTGCGGATGTCCGCGGCCACCTGACCGACAAGCTGCTTGTCGATGCCGCTCACCTTGATGGTGGTGGCGTCGGGCACCTCGAAGGTGACGCCGTCCGGCGCATTCACGCTCACGGTGTGGCTGAATCCGAGCGACAGTTCGAGCGCGTCCTTGCCCTTGGCCTGGGCGCGGTAGCCGACACCGACGATCTGCAGTTCTTTGGAGAAGCCGTTGGAGACGCCTTCGACCATGTTGTTGACCAGAGAGCGAGTGAGGCCATGCAGCGCACGCTGCTGACGGGTGTCGTCGGTGCGAGCGACTGTGACGGTCTCACCGTCGACGCTCACCGAGATGCCCTCGGGAATGTCCTGACGGAGACTTCCCTGCGGGCCGTTCACCGTGATGCTGGCGTCGCCGGCCTCGAGGCTCACGCCACTCGGGAGGGAGATGGGAGCTTTGCCCACTCGTGACATCGGTGCCTCCTACCAGACGTAGCAGAGGATCTCGCCGCCCATGCGGGTGCGGCGAGCCTCTCGGTCGGTCATCAGCCCCTTGCTGGTGGAGAGCACGGCGATGCCGAGCCCACCCAGCACGCGGGGAACGTCGTCGGACTTGGTGTACACGCGCAGCCCCGGCTTGGAGATGCGGCGCAACCCCGAGATCGTGCGTGCACGATCAGGGGTGTACTTGAGATCGATCGACAGTGTCCGTCCGGGACGGTCGGTGGCGTCGGCCACGCTGTAGTCGTCGATGTAGCCCTCGCTCTTCAGGATCGCAGCGAGCGATTCCTTCAGCTTGGAGCTCGGCATCGCGACCTCGTCCTTGAACGTCATGTTGGCGTTCCGGATGCGGGTCAGCATGTCGGCGATCGGGTCGGTCATCGTCATTCTGCGCCTCCCCTCACCAGCTCGCCTTCGTGACGCCGGGGATCTCGCCGGCGTGCACCATCTGACGAAGACAGACGCGACAGAGCCCAAACTTGCGGTACACCGAGCGCGGTCGGCCGCAGCGGCGGCATCGCGTGTACGCACGAACCTTGAACTTCGGCGTCTTTTGCTGCTTGTGGATGAGTGCCTTCTTGGCCATCAGTTCTGCTCCTCCCGCCGAAGCGGGAATCCGAGAGCCGTGAGCAGTGCACGGCCGTGGTCGTCGTTGGTCGCGGACGTCACAAGTGTGATGTCCATCCCCCGGATCTGGTTCACCTGGTCGTAATCGATCTCGGGGAAGATCAGCTGTTCGGTCACGCCGAACGTGTAGTTGCCCCGCCCGTCGAAGGACCGGGGCGACAGTCCGCGGAAGTCGCGGATTCGTGGGATCGCCAGGCTCACCAGGCGGTCGTAGAACTCCCACATGCGGTTGCCGCGTAGCGTCACCTTGGCGCCGATGGCGTTGCCCTCACGCAGCTTGAAGCCGGCGATCGACTTCTTCGCACGCGTGATGGCGGGACGCTGACCGGTGATGCGGGACAGGTCCTCGACAGCTCCGTCGAGGATGCCCCGGTTGGTGAGCGCCGCACCGACCCCGGTGTTGACCGAGATCTTGATGAGGGCGGGCACCTGCATCACGTTGGGGAGTTCGAGCTGCTGCTGGAGCTGGTCCCGCAAGGTGACGCGGTACAGCACCTTCATGCGGGGTTCAGCGGAGATCGCGGTGTCGCTCATGGAAGCTCCTCCCCAGACACCTTGTGGTAGCGAACCTTGGTGTCACCCTCGAAGCGATATCCCACCCGGCCAGCCTGGCCGGTCTTGGGGCACACCACCGCGCAGTTGGACGCATCGATCGACAGTGCGATGTCGATGATCCCGCCCTGGTCGACCTGCTGAGTCGGGCGCTGGTGCTTCTTGGCCATGTGGACGCCGTCGACGACGATGCGACCGGTCGCGGGATCGACCGACATCACAGCACCCTCGACTCCGCGGTCCTTGCCGGACAGCACGCGGACGACATCACCCTTCTTGATCTTCACTAGAGCACCTCCGGTGCCAGCGAGACGATGCGCATGAAGCGGTGATCGCGAAGCTCGCGACCCACGGGACCGAAGATGCGGGTGCCGCGGGGCTGGCGGTTGTCGTCGACGAGAACGGCTGCGTTCTCATCGAAGCGGATGTAGCTGCCGTCGGGCCGGCGGCGTTCCTTGCGGGTGCGAACGACGACGCAACGCACGACTTCGCCCTTCTTGACCGCGGCGCCCGGAATGGCGTCCTTGACGGTGGCGATGAACACATCGCCGATCGACGCATAGCGACGACCGGTGCCACCGAGCACGCGGATGCAGAGGACTTCCTTCGCACCCGAGTTATCTGCGACTTTGAGTCGGCTTTCCTGCTGAATCATGAGGGTGTCTCTGGGCTCAACGGGCTCGTTCGACGATTTCGAGGAGACGCCACCGCTTCTTCTTCGAGATCGGCCGGGTCTCCATGACCCGGACGCGATCGCCGACGCGGGCGTCGTTCTCTTCGTCGTGGACGTACAACTTCGCGGTCTGCTGCACCGTCTTGAAGTAGCGACGGTGGCGGACCCGCTCGGTCACGGCGACGACGGCGGTCTTCTCCATGGAGGTGGAGACGACGAGGCCTTCACGGACCTTGCGGCTGTTCCTGTCCTGGTCGCTGCCTGCGGCAGCCTGGTCGGTGGCGGCGTTGTCTGTCATCAGGCGTCCTCAGCGAGGGCTTCGGCGGCGGCGATCTCTCGCTCCCGAAGCACCGTGTTGATGCGGGCGATGTCGCGCTTCACCTGGGTGATGCGCGCGGAGTTCTCCAGCTGCCCGGTGGCGAACTGGAAACGGAGATTGAACAACTCGTGCTTCGACTCCGTCAGCTGGTCGAGCAGCTGGTCGTCGGCGAGCTCACGAAGCTCGGCAGCAGCGGCCATCAGATGGCCTCCTCTCGGCTGACGATGCGAGCCTTCACGGGCAGCTTCTGGATCGCACGGTTGAGCGCGCCCTTGGCGAGCTCAGCGTCGACACCACCCAACTCGAACATCACACGACCCGGCTTCACCACGGCGACCCAACGCTCGGGGTTGCCCTTGCCGGAACCCATGCGGGTCTCGGCCGGCTTCGCCGTGATCGGCTTGTCCGGGAAGACGTTGATCCACACCTTGCCGCCACGCTTGACGTGACGGGTCATCGCGATACGAGCGGCCTCGATCTGGCGGGCGGTGATCCACCCGGGCTCGAGGGCCTGGATGCCGTAATCGCCGAAGTTGACCGCGGTACCACCCTTGCTCTGGCCCTTCATCCGGCCACGGTGATGCTTGCGGTGCTTGACCTTGCGGGGCATCAGCATCTCAGTCGTCTCCCTGCCGGAACTTCTCGGTCTGGGACTGCTCGCGCGTCGCGCGCTCGATCTGCTCTTCCTCTTCGAGGAGCTTCTCGAACTCCGGATCGGCCTCACCGATCAGAGGTGCGGGCTCTTCGGGGACCTCGTCGGTCGCAGCCGGCGCCTCGGCGCGGCGGCCACTGGAGGACACGACCGGGGCCTTGCGCTCCGGGCCGCCCGGGGTCTCACCGACGGCCATCGCGGCCTCGCGGCTGATGCGATCGTCGGCCGAGGTCTTGTACGGGAGGATGTCCCCCTTGTAGAGCCACACCTTCCCGCCGATGCGACCCGCGGTGGTGAGGGCCTCGCGGAAGCCGTAGTCGATGTCGGCACGCAGAGTGTGCAGTGGAACCCGACCCTCGCGGTACCACTCGGTGCGGGCCATCTCCGAGCCGCCGAGACGACCCGAGCACTGCACGCGGATGCCGAGCGCGCCCGCCTTCTGGGCGTTCTGCACGGCGCGCTTCATGGCACGGCGGAACGCGACGCGACCAGCGAGCTGATCGGCGACACCCTGGGCGATCAGCGCAGCGTCGAGCTCGGGCTGCTTGATCTCCTGAATGTTGAGCTGGACCTTGGGGTTGCCCGAGATCTTGGTGAGGCCGGCCCGCAGGCGATCGGCCTCGCTGCCCCGACGACCGATCACGATGCCGGGGCGTGCGGTGTGCACGTCGACCCGAAGCCGCTCACGGGTGCGCTCCACCTCGATGCGGCTGATCGCCGCGTGGGGCAGCTCCGTCATCAGGTAGTTGCGGATCTGCCAGTCTTCGATGATGTAGTCCTGATACTCCTTGTCGGCGTACCAGCGGGACTTCCAGTCGGTGGTGATACCGAGGCGGAAGCCGTAGGGATTGACCTTCTGTCCCATGGTCAGTCCTCCTCTCCGTTGCCGCCTTCGGCAACGTCTTCGCCAGCGTCGGCTGACTCGTCGGACTCGTCGTCGCTCTTGCCGGCCTCAGTGAAGCCGGCTGCTTCGGCAGCCTCAGCCGTGGCGAAGAACACCTCGGCGACGGTCTGGTCGTACCAACGGCCTCCCGGCTGGTGGTACTTCATCGAATCGGCGTTGCCCTTGATCTCGAAGCCCTCGGGAACCGAGCCATCCTCGGGCGGAGTCAGCGAGCCCTCGCCGTACGGCGTCTCGTCCTCGGCCTTGACGACGGCGTCGTCGTCCTCGGCGTCCTCGCCACGAGAGGCGGCGACGCGAGCGGCGCGGGCTGCGGAGGCCCGCTGGCCGGCCGTGGCCTGACGGGCGGCTCGCATCTCGAGCTCTTCCTCGTCGAGCTGGGCGACTACCACGGTGATGTGGCAGGTGCGCTTGTTGATGCGGGTGGCGCGACCGCGAGCCCGCGGGCGCCAGCGCTTCAGGGTGGGACCCTCGTCGGCCCAGCACTCCGCGACGTAGAGCTCATCGGCGCTGAGATTCTCGTTGTTCTCCGCGTTCGTCACAGCGCTCTCGAGCACCTTCGACACCACAGGGGCGGCGCCGCGGTCGCAGAACTCGAGGACGTCGCGAGCCTCGTCGAGATCCTCGTCGCGGATCAGGTCGAGCACGGCGCGCGCCTTGGAGGCAGAGAGCCGAGCGAACTTGTGGGTGCTCTTGGCGCCGGCGATCTCGGTGAGATCGATCAGACCGCTCATCGGCGACCACCCCGCTCTTGGCCGACGTGGAACTTGAAGGTCCGCGTGGGGGCGAATTCGCCGAGCTTGTGACCCACCATCGACTCGGTGATGTACACCGGCACGTGCTTGCGGCCGTCGTGAACAGCGATCGTGTGGCCGATCATCTCAGGGATGATCGTGGAGCGACGGGACCAGGTCTTCACGACCTTCTTCTCACCGCTGTCGTTGAGCGCGTCCACCTTCTTCAGGAGGTGGTCGTCGACGAAGGCGCCCTTCTTGAGACTGCGTGGCATCAGCTACCTCCGCGACCCGCGTGTACGGCGGCGACGAATGATCATGTCGTTGGACTTCTTGTTCTTCTTGCGTGTGCGGCCCTCGGGCTTGCCCCAGGGCGACACCGGATGGCGGCCACCAGAGGTCTTGCCCTCGCCACCGCCGAGCGGATGGTCGACCGGGTTCATGGCCACACCGCGGGTCTGGGGGCGAACGCCCTTCCACCGGTTACGACCCGCCTTGCCGATCGTGATCAGGTCGGCCTCGGCGTTGCCGACAGCTCCGATGGTGGCGCGGCAGTCGATCGGCACGCGGCGCATCTCGGTGCTCGGGAGGCGCAGCGTGGCGTGGGAGCCCTCCTTGGCCACGAGCTGCACGCTCGCACCAGCCGAACGGGCCATCTGGCCGCCGGCGCCGGGCTTGAGTTCGATGTTGTGCACCGTGGTGCCGACGGGGATGTACCGCAGCGGCAGGGCGTTGCCCACCCGGATCTCCGCGCCCTGGCCGTTTTCCAGCTTGTCCCCCACCTCGAGACCAGCCGGCGCCAGGATGTAGCGCTTCTCACCGTCGTGGTAGTGGAGGAGGGCGATCCGCGAGTTGCGGTTGGGGTCGTACTCGACCGTCGCCACCGTGGCGGGCACGCCGTCCTTGTTCCGGTGGAAGTCGATGATGCGATAGCGCTGCTTGTGGCCGCCACCACGATGACGTGCCGTCTTGCGACCGCGGTTGTTGCGGCCACCCGAGCTGTGCTGCTTGGCGAGCAGCGAGCGCTCCGGCTTATCGGCGGTGATGTCGGAGAAATCCGAGACGGTCTGGAACCGTCGGCCGGGACTCGTTGGCTTACGAACGCGAATGCCCATGTCAGGTCTCGAAGATCTCGATCGAGTCACCCTCGGCGAGGGTGACGATGGCTCGCTTGGTGTCTGCCCGCTTGCCGAGCGTGTTGTTCCGACGGTTGCGTCGGTTCTTGCCCTTGCGGTTCAGCGTGTTGACGTTGGTGACGGTGACCTCGAAGATCTCCTCTACCGCACGCCGGATCTCGGGCTTCGAGGAGGAGGGGTGCACCTTGAAGACATAGACGTTCTGCTCGAGTAGGGCGTAGGTCTTCTCGGAGATCACAGGAGCGATGAGAACGTCGCGGGGATCCTTCACTGCCCGCCCTCCTTGCTGGTAGCCGGAAGCGTGGCCTGGGTGAACACCAGCCAGTCGGAGCAAAGAACGTCGTAGGCGTTCAGCTCCGATGCCTGCACCAACTGCACCGAGGGGAGGTTGCGGAAGCTGCGGGCGGCGGTGTCGTCGTCGTTGCCGAGAACCAGGAGCACCTTGCCCTCGATCTCGAGTGCCCCGAGCGACGCCACGGCGTCCTTGGTCTTGGGGGCGTCGAAGTTCCAGCCGTCGATCACCATGACCCGCTCGCTCTGAGCTCGATCCGACAGAGCGGAACGAAGAGCCAGGCGGGTCATCTTCTTGTTGACCTTCTGGCGGTAGCTGCGCGGCCGAGGGCCGTGCACGATGCCGCCACCGGTGAACTGCGGGGAGCGGATCGAACCCTGACGAGCCCGGCCGGTGCCTTTCTGGCGGTAGGGCTTGGCGCCACCACCGCGGACCTCGGCGCGGGTCTTGGTGGAGTGGGTGCCGCGCCGGCGAGCAGCGAGCTGAGCGGTCACGACCTGGTGAAGGACCGCCATGTTGGGCTCGATGCCGAAGATGTCGTCGTCCAGGGTGACCGAACCGTTGGTGCCGCCGTCCTGGGTGCGTACGTCGAGAGTGGTCGCCATGATCAGCCCTTCACCGCGTCGCGGACCACGACCACGCCGCCCTTCGGGCCCGGCACCGAACCACGCACGAGCAGGAGCTCGCGGTCCGGATCGGCCTCCACGACGGTGAGGTTCTGGGTGGTCACCTTCTGTGCGCCCATGCGGCCGGCCATGCGTGTGCCCTTGAACACCCGGGACGGCGTTGCGCAGGCGCCGATGGCGCCCGGCGCACGGTGGATGCGGTGGGCGCCATGGCTGGCCTTCTGACCGCTGAAGTTGTGCCGCTTCATCACGCCGGCGAAGCCCTTGCCCTTGGAGACGGCGGTCACGTCGACCTTCTCGCCTGCCTCGAGCAGCTCGGCGGTGAGCTCCTGGCCCACCTCCAGCTCGCTGACGTCATCGAGCCGCAGCTCGACGAGCTTGTCGCCGGCATTCACTCCAGCAGACGCGAAATGACCGGCCTCGGGCCGCGTCAGCTTGCGCTCGTCGCGCTGGCCGAACGTGACCTGCACCGCGCTGTATCCGTCGCGCTCGTCGGTCTTGACCTGCACCACACGGCATGGGGTGACGCGGAGCATCGTGACCGGGACAACCCGGTTCTCGTCATCCCACAGCTGGGTCATGCCGACTTTGGTGGCGACGATCGCCTTGTTCGCCATGTCGGGGCGTCTTCCTCTAGATGGAACTTGCAGTTCATGACGGTCGGGGGGGGCGACCGCCGTTCACGCGAACGCTCCGCACAGCACAGGCCGGCGGAGCGAGATCTCGGTTGTGCCGCCTGGTTCCGCATCCGGGAAAGACCCGGCCTGGGCGGACGTCGGTTGCGGGCTGAACCGGGGCTCAGCACACGAAGGTTTCAGGCTACCGGGATCTCCCGGCGGCCACAAACCCGGAGAGCACGGGTTTCAGGGGCGCGCCAGCGCACGCTGCGGAACCCGATGCCGCCCGCACTCAGATCCACGGCGACTCCCGGCCGGGGCTTGTCCATCTCGCGACCGCAGGGTGACCAAAAGACCCTCGTTAGCCACCTCTCTGACGCTCGCAGTTGTCGCGCACAGCGTCGCTGACAGCGAGCGCTCCCGAAACGCGGTTGGGGTGAGATCAGCCCTGTTGGATCTTGATCTCGATGTCGACGCCGGCCGGCAGCTCGAGACGCTGCAGCGAGTCGACGGTCTTGGGCGACGGCTCGACGATGTCGATCAGCCGCTTGTGGACCCGCATCTCGAAGTGCTCTCGCGAGTCCTTGTCCTTGTGCGGTGAGCGCACCACGGTGTAGCGGTGCTTCTCCGTGGGGAGCGGCACCGGGCCCTTGATGGTGGCCTGCGTGCGCAGGACGGTCTCCACGATCTTCTGCGTCGACTGGTCGACGATGTTGTGGTCGTACGCCTTGAGGCGGATCCGAATTTTCTGTGAGTTGGCCATTATTCGATGATCTTGGTGACTCGACCCGAGCCGACCGTACGGCCGCCCTCGCGAA
>CAYUBX010000036.1:9481-12038 GCA_964443165.1 uncultured Acidimicrobiales bacterium | reverse complement strand
GAGGGCCGCGTCGACTGCGGTGAGCGCCATCGCGAGTGAGCCCTCCACCACCGCTTGGTCTGCCGAACCGGTGATGCACTTGTCCGTGAACTCGGGCTGGTGGTTGACCGCCGTCCCCGCATCGATGCCGAGCATCGGGTGGATCGTCGGCATGAGCAACGAGATGTTCGCCATGTCCGTACTCCCGGCGCCCGAGCGGGGAACCGGACCGAACTCGCGACCGAGCCCCTCAGCGTTGGCGCGGTACTTCGTGATGAGGTCGTCGTCGTGGCAGAACTCGGAGTACGGCGGGCCCAGCGGTTCGACATCGAGACCGGCGCCCGTGGCGGTGGCGCCCGCTTCGAAGCAGGCGCGCACCCGCGGTTCGAGGGGGGCGAGTGCCTCCAGGTCGGGTGCCCGCCAGAAGAAACGGGCCGACGTCTCCCCCGGCACGATGTTGGCCGCTTCCCCGCCGTTGGTCACGATGCCGTGGATCTGGTCGCCGGGATCGAGGTGCTGCCGAAGAAGCCCGACGGCCACCTGGGCCACCGTGATGGCATCGGCGGCATTGATCCCGAGGTGCGGCGTCACAGAGGCGTGCGCGGTGCGTCCGTGGTAGTGGAAGTCGCACTGGTTGATCGCCAGCGTGGGGAACCGGTCGCCTTCCTGCGGGGAAGGGTGGGCCATCATCGCCATGTGGATGCCGTCGAAGGCACCGCGCTCGGCCATCAGGATCTTGCCACCGCCGAGCTCCTCGGCCGGCGTTCCGAGGACCCGGATCGTGATACCGAGGTCGTCGGCGACGCGGCTGAGCGCGATCCCTGCGCCGGCACCCGCCGCAGCGATGATGTTGTGACCACATGCGTGGCCGATCCCAGGGAGGGCGTCGAGCTCGGAGCAGATCCCGACGGTCAAGGGCCCCGACCCGTAGGTGGCGGAGAAGGCGGTGGGGAGGTCCGAGACGCCCGTCTCGATGTCGAACCCGGCCGCGTCGAGCATGTCGGCCACCATCACCGATGTCTGCTCTTCTTCGAACGCGAGCTCGGGCGTGTTCCAGACCCGATGAGAGAGGTCGACGAGTGCGTCCCGAGCCGGCGTGTGCTCCGAGACAACGGCGTCTTTGATGTCGGTGGCTGTCATGCCAGAACGCTACCGGCCCGGCGGCACCGACTCTGGCTACGGCCGACCGACCCCGCGGTATCGCTCCAGGTCGTCGGGAGAGAACATGCGGCGACCGTCGGCGACGAGCGGCTGCGGGTGGTGTTCGGCGAGCAGCTTCGGGAGCTCGGAGTAGGCGGCCCAGCGGGTCACCACCACCACAGCGTCGGCTCCCTCCAGCGAGGTGGCGAGGTCCGGCTCGTAGGTGAGCCCGTTGCCGAGAACGTCACGGGCGTTGTGCAGCGCGATCGGGTCGTGGAGCACCACGTCGAACCCCGCGTCCTGGAGCACCGGGACGATCGCCAGCGTCGGTGACTCGCGCACGTCGTCGGTGTCCGGCTTGAACGCGGCGCCGAGAACGGTCACTCGCGCGCCCTCGTCGAGTTCGTCGATCACGGGTTGCACGAATCGCAGCGGCTGGGCGGCGTTGATCGCCAGCGTCCCCTCGAGGAGGGGCGCGTCCACGCCGACCGCGCGGGCGTGGGCGGCGAGCGCCTTCACGTCCTTCGGGAAGCAGCTGCCACCGAAGCCACAGCCGGCCTCGAGGTACGTGAGCACCGACGGCCGAACTCGCTCGCCGTCGATGATCGGCGACAGGCGATGGTCGAGGTGGACCCCGTGCAGCACGTCGGCCACGTCGACACCGAGCGCGGCGCTCAGGTTGCCGATCTCGTTGGAGAACGAGATCAGCGCCGCCAGAAGCGAGTTGGCGGTGTACTTGATCATCTCCGCGGTCCGAGGCGTTGTGTGGACGACATCGGTCTCCGTGAACACCGTGTAGAGGTCACCCATGACAGCGAGCGTGCGGTCGTCGATGCCGCCGAGGACGATGCGGTCCGGGTTCATGAAGTCTGCAACGGCGACGCCCTCGCGCAGGAACTCGGGGTTCATGCCGACGCCGAAGGAGGAGCCGGCCGTCTTCCCGCTCGACTCCTCGAGGATCGGCAGCACGACATCTTCTGTGGTGCCCGGCACCACGGTGCTCTTCACCGCGACGACGTGGTAGCCGTCCTTTGCCGCGAGGGCTTCACCCACGGACCGCGCGGCAGACTCGATCTGGCCGAGGTCGATCCGCTCCTCGCCGAAAGGCGTGCCGACGGCGACGAGGGTCATGTCCGTCGCGGCCACCGCGCCAGCGAGATCGGTGGTGGCCCGAAAGCGGCTGCCGAGAACACCCGCCATCAACTCGGCGAGACCGTCCTCGTGGATGGGGCAGTCGCCCTCGTTGATCCGCTCGACCTTGTCGGCATCGATATCGACGCACGTGACGTCATGGCCGAGCTCGGCGAGGCACACCCCGCTCACGAGACCGACGTACCCGGTGCCGATGACCGAGAGCCGCATCAGCGCGCCTCCTGGTCGACGTACCAGCGCAGCCACTGGCGGACCCGCACGAGGTCCGAGCGGACGGTTGAAGCGG
>CAYUBX010000036.1:8662-9471 GCA_964443165.1 uncultured Acidimicrobiales bacterium | reverse complement strand
CGCACGCCGTAGCCCCTCATCGATGTCGACCGTGGGCTCGTATCCGAGCAGCGTCTGGGCCTTGGTGATGATCGGACAGCGTCGGTTGGGGTTGTCGGTGAGGTACTCGGGGTCGTCGCTGGTCTTCTGCACGACCGAACCGGAGTAGCCCAGCAGGTCCTGTCCCACCGCGACCACCCGGTCGGCGAGCTCGCGCATGGAGATCTCGGGGGTCTGGGTGCCGATGTTGAACGACTCACCCGGGTTGTCGGCGGCCTTCCCGAGGATCAGGAAGTACCCGGTGACGGAGTCGGCGACGTAGCAGAAAGTGCGGGTGGCCCGGCCGTCGGAGAGCATCACGATGTCACGCCCGTTGAGGACGTCGCGAGCGAAGTCGGGCAGCACGCGCCCGTCGTCGATTCGCAGTCCAGGCCCGTAGTTGTTGAACGGTCGAGCGATGCCGATCGGCAGCTCGTGTTGGCGGGCGAAGTTCACGCAGAGCGTCTCGCCGTACCGCTTGGACTCGTCGTAGCACGCCCGCGGTCCGGTGCAGCTCACGTTGCCGCGGTAGGTCTCCGCGGTGGGGATGAAGTCGGGGTCCGGGTCGCCGTAGATCTCGCTCGTGGAGAAGAACAGGAAGCCCTTCACAGGGTGTGGTCCCGAGGACCGTTCGAGCGCGTGGTCGAGCAACAGGCGGAGTCCGTCGACGTTGGCGTCCATGGTCTCGATCGGGTTCTGGCGGTAGAAGATCGGTGACGCGATCGACGCTGCGTGGATGATCCAGTCGAAGCGCGGCTCGTCGGAGGGAATCGGGTCGAGAACGTCGCGCC
>CAYUBX010000036.1:0-8652 GCA_964443165.1 uncultured Acidimicrobiales bacterium | reverse complement strand
AGCGACTCCTCTTGGCCCTCGAGGCCGGACAGCCAGCCCGGCACGCCGCGCATGAAGTTGTCGTGCACCGTCACACCGATCGGCGCCAGGTCGCGGTTCGCAGAGTTCCAGGCGAGTGGCGCCTGAACGAGGTAGTAGCCCAGAAAACCAGCTCCTCCGGTGATGAGGAGGTTGGAGCCGGACATGGCGCGGAAGACCTCGTCGAGGCGGCCGGCCATCGATGCGAGATCCTCGGCCACGACGGAGTCTTCGAGGTGAACTTCTGCCATGTGTTCCTTTCGGTTGCACGGGCCGTAGTTGAAGTGGCTCGTCAGACGTGAGATGGCAGACGGTGAGGCGTGCGCGCGGTGACGGACGCGTCCCATCGAGTGTATTGACGGCGGCGTCACACGAACCCCGCGCCGTCTCGCCGCGCGAGACTCGCCGGATGAGCACCATCGTCATCACTGGAGCCAACCGCGGGATCGGTCTCGAACTCGCTCGCGCCCACACCCAACGCGGCGATCGGGTCATCGCGGGCTGTCGCGTACCCGCTGATGCGTCCGATTTGGCCGCCCTCTCACCTGTCGCGATTCACCCCGTCGACGTCGGGGACGAGACCTCGATCGAGGCGTTCGGAGCGGCAGTCACCGACACCCTCGAGGGCACACCGCTCGAGGTGCTCTACAACAACGCCGGCACGTCGAGTCGCGCCCTCGGCCTCGACAGGGCGAAGTGTGGGCCACTCGATGTGTCGATGGCCAAGGTCGAGGAGCTCACCCGCATCAACGGGCTCAGCGCCGCGACGGTGTCACGCGCGCTCGTGGGTGCGATGGGCGCCGGAGCCAAGATCGTCAACATCTCGAGCCAGCTCGGCTCGATGGTCGTGAGCAAGATGCTGCAGGACACGCCGTACAACGTGTCGAAGGCCGTGATGAACATGATCACGGTGCAGCTGGCAGCTCAGCTTCGCGACCGCGACATCACGGTCGTCGCGTTCCACCCCGGATGGGTACGAACCGACATGGGCGGTGAGCACGCGGATCTTTCACCCGAGGAGTCTGCGACGTCGATCGTGGACGTCGTCGCCGGGATGGGGATGGACGCGTCGGGCGGATTCTTCCGCCACGACGGGTCTGTACACCCCTGGTAGCCGGGGAGGTCCCTACTTGCGCACGAGGCGGAACACCGGGATCACTCGGGGCGCCGCGTTCTTGGCGTACTCCGCGAACTGCGGCATCTGCTCGGCCTGGGCCGTGTAGAGCCGGTCGCGCTCGTCGCCCTCGGTCTGGACGGCGGTGGCCACGTACTTGTCAGTGCCCACCTCGACGGTGACGTCGGGATGGGCGACGAGGTTGTGGAACCACTGGGGGTTGTTGGGGGCGCCACCCATCGAGGCGATGATGACCATGTCGTCGCCGTCGGTGGAGTACACGAGCGGCGAGGTGAGCTCGCGACCGGACTTCGCGCCGGTCATTGTCAGGAGCATCATCGGCGCGCCCTCGAACATTCCGCCGCACACACCCTCATTGGCGCGGAACTCCGCGATCACGTTCTTGTTGATCTCGATGAAGTCAGGCATCGGTGTCCCCTGTCGTCGTTGCCCGCAGCAGACTAGCGGCGCGCCCGCTCGGTTCCGCGTGTCTCGAAGCCATGTGTTCAGGTCGAAGACCATAGGATCGGAGCCGTGCGTACCGTGTCCGTGTTGGTGCCCGCTGGTCTGTCCCTGGTCGCAGACGAGTGGGGAGATCCGTCCCATCCCGCTGTGTTGATGCTCCACGGCGCCGGCCAGAACCGCCACGCGTGGAAGGGTTCAGCCGGGGCACTCGCCGATCTCGGGTACTTCGTGGTCACGCTCGATGCACGGGGCCACGGCGACAGCGACTGGTCGCCGGATCACCGATATGACATGGACGACATCGCGGATGACGTGCAGTCGGTCCTAGAGCGATTCCCGGAGCCGCCTGCGGTCGTCGGCGCGTCCATGGGTGGGATGTCTCTGCTGGCTGCGCAGCGGCTCGCGGATCGCCAGCTCTACTCAGCACTGGTGCTCGTCGACATCACCCCCCACTTCGACGTGGCGGGAGCGCAACGCATCGTGCAGTTCATGTCGGGCAATCCCGACGGATTCGCCACCCTCGATGACGCGGCGGACGCGATCGCGGCGTACAACCCGCATCGACCACGGCCGAAGAACGTGAGCGGGCTCGCCAAGGTCCTCCGCGAACGGGAGGACGGCCGGTGGGTCTGGTTGTGGGACCCCGCCTATGTCACGTCGAAGCCTGGCTTCGATGGCGGCGCCGAGCGAACGATGGTCGAGCACATGGAGCGGACCGGAACGCTCATGTTGGAGGGTGCTCGGGCGGTGGAAGCGCCCAAACTGCTGGTCCGCGGGGGCCAGAGCGACCTCGTGACCCCCGAGTCGGTGAAACTCTTTCTCGATGCCGTTCCTGACGCGGAGTACGTCGATGTGGCGGGGACGGGCCACATGGTGGCCGGCGACGACAACGATGCGTTCACCGCTGCGGTGTCGGAGTTCTTGGTTCGCACCCACCCGCCAGCCTGAGCGTCACCCAGCCGCAGCCACCTTCGCCCGCGCGCGGCGCGGGCCGAGTTGCCACATCAGCAACAGCGGGAGACCGAGAGCCGCGAACGCCGCGCCCGCCGCAAACGCGGCCACCGTGGTTCCGGCCGCCCAGGCCACCATGCCGAGGATCGGTGCGCCCACGCCGCCGGAGAGCTCGAAGAACATGGTGAACGTGCCCATGGCCTGCGCGCGCTCGTGCGGAGGCACCCCTTCGACGGCGGCGATCATCAGTGCCGGGTACAGGAACGAACCACCGATCGCCAGCACTGCCGTGCCGATGTAGAAACCGTCGCGGCTCACGAACAGAGCCATGAGCAGCATGCCGAGGGAGGCGCCGCTCAGCGCGATCGCCGTGGTCTTGGCCGTTCCGAGTTGGTCCGGGAGCTTGCGTCCGAGCAAGCGCAGCACGAGCACGAGGATCCCGTAGGAGGCGAGAATCGGGCCCGGCTTGCCCAGTCCCTGCTCGTTCATGATCTTCGGCATGAAGCCCTGGATCGCCGGGAACGTGATGATGCCCATCGCAAGGATGACCCCCGGCCAGACAGCCGGGCCGTAGATCAGCTTGGGCTTCGGGGGCGGGAGGTCCGCAAGGTTCATCCGGGGCGGCGGGCTCCAGTTCTCGATCGTCGAGGACCGGACTGGCACGAAAGGCGGCAGGAACCACGAGATCGCCGCGGCGACGAACATGAGCACCGCGGCGACCAGGAAGCCACCGTCGAAGTCGAGACGTTCGACGGCCAGGTCGCCGATCCAGGGGCCGAACGCCATTCCACCGTAGATGGCGATCGAGAAGTAGCTCGCCGCCTCGCCCCTCCGGTGCTCGGGTGCGAGGTCGTTGACCAGCGTCACGGTTCCGACGAAGAAGCCGCCCTGCACAGCACCCATGAGCAGGCGCACCACGAGCAGCGCGGGGTAGCTGTCCGCCACGATGTGCAGCAGCAAGACGATCGCGGTGAGCCCCGTTCCGCCGAGGATCAGGAACCGTCGACCGTGCGAGTCGCCGAGCCGTCCGATGAAGGGCCGGGCCGCGACCGCGGAGAACGAGAACACGCCGATGGCGATCCCGATCTCGAGATCTCCGAGGCCCAGCTCCTCGTCGACGAACACGGCGACCATCGGCAGCGTCGAGGAGAACGACAGCGCGGAGAAGAGCGCTGCCGCGATCACGATCAGGAAGGGGGCGCTGACGATGCGGTCCGAGTCCGCAGATGATGCTGCGATCAACCGAAGCCGATATCCAGGTGAGACGTCATCGACACCCAGGCTACGCCTGGGAGCAGCCCGCTACCGGGCCGGAAGTCGCGCCACGAATTTCACGCCGCCGAGGGCCGGGCCCTCACGCGCGAGGCGGGCCAGCTCGGCGTGCTGAAGGTCCAGCGCCCCGGCTTGCGAGAGCCTCACGTGTTCACCATCGCCTCGTCTCCCAAGAGCGGAGTTCTCTGCTTCGACATCCGTGCCGGATTCGGAACCGACCTCAGCAAGGACATCGACCTCCTCACGAGAAGGGGATGAGCGCCTAGCGTCTGCCGGATGAGCGATCCGCCCGGCTCACGCTTCCGGAACCTCCACTCCGGCTTCTTCGTCCTGCCCAATCCGTGGGATGTCGGCTCGGCGGTGATGCTGGAGCGGATGGGGTTCCGGGCTCTCGCTACGACGAGCTCGGGCTACGCGATGTCGCTCGGACTCGGCGACGGCGAGGTCGGTCTCGACGAGCTGGTGAACCACACCGCAGAGCTGGCCCAGGCCGTCGGACTTCCGATCAACGTCGACGCCGAGCGCCTGTTCGCCGACGACCTCGACGGGGTGAGCGCCAACGTCGAGCGACTGGCCGGAGCCGGCGCGGCGGGCGTGTCGATCGAGGACTGGAATCCCGACACCGGCCGGATCGATGACGTGAACCTCGCCGCGTCGCGCGTCGCGGCGGCCGTCGAGGGAGCGCGCGGCGAGGTGGTGATCACCGCACGAGCGGAGAACCTCATCCGGGGGATCGACGATCTCGACGACACCTTGGCCCGGCTCGCGACCTACCGCGATGCGGGGGCCGATGCGCTGTATGCCCCTGGCGTGAAGACACCCGAGCAAGTCTCGCGAGTGGTCGACCTCGGGCTCCCCGTGAACGTTCTCGCCATGCCAGGGACGCCTCGACCAGAGGAGCTGGCGCAGCTCGGGGTGGCGCGGATGTCGACAGGCGGGGCGATCGCCCGGCTCGCCTACCGCGCCGCAGAGGACGCCGCGCAGGCGCTGCTCGACGGAGAGCGAGGAGCGACCGATGCGGGCCACTGGAACAATGGAGGTGAGTCATGAACGTCGCCGAGCTGCTCTACCGCACCCCTGACCCGACCTCCGTGGCGTTGATCGATCGCGCCCAGTCACCCGACCTCGTGCTGACGGTCGACGAGCTGCAGCAGCGTGCACTTCGCTTCGCGGGAGCTCTCGTCGAACGGGGTCTCCAACCGGGTGCCCGCGTCGGGATGTTGTCCGCCAACCGAACCGAGTTCTACGACGTCATGTTCGGGGTACCGGCCGCCGCCATGGTGTTCGTGCCGCTCAACACGCGTCTCCCTGTGGACTCCCAGCGCTACATCGCAGAGGACGCCGGGCTGGCGTTGGTGATCGCCGACGAGGAGAACCGAGATCGCGTCCCCGAGGGGGTCGAGACGATCTTCGTCGGGTCGCCCGAATGGGACGAGCTCGCCGGCGCCACGCCCTTGCCCGCTCCGAGGGCCGTGGATCCCCAGGACGTCGCGGTGCAGATCTACACGTCCGGCTCGACCGGGCGACCCAAGGGCGTGCTGCTCACCCACGAGAACATCACCTTCACCGTGATCGAGTACGGGGCCGCTCTTCCGGGCGAGGTCATGCTCGTCTCGGCGCCTCTCTATCACAAGAACGCTTCGATGGCCTCCAAGCTGGCGTTCGCGAGCGGCGGCACGGTGGTGCTGCTGCCAGGGTTCACGGCCCGCAGTTATCTGGAGGCGATCGAGGACTACGGGGTCACCATGTGCTCGGGGGTTCCCACCATGTACGCGCTCGTCACCGCCGAGATCGCAGCGTCCGGCCGTGATTGGGACCTCAGCAGCGTCCAACGGGTTCTGATCGGCTCCGCGCCGCTCACCGAAGCCCTCTTCGACAGCGTGCAGGAGCTGTTTCCCGACGCGTTCGTGACCAACGGCTACGGCACCACCGAGGCCGTGCTCGAGTTCGGCCCTCACCCCGAGGGTCTCCCCCGGCCCAAGATCGCCCTCGGCTACCAACATCCCAAGGTCGAACTCCGCCTCATCGATCCGGCGACCGGCGAGGACACTGACCGGGGCGAGCTGTGGGTGCGATCACCGGGGGTCATGGCCGGCTACCACGGTCTTCCCGAGGTCAACGCCGAGCGCCTCACCGACGGCTGGTACCACACGGGCGATCTGATGTGGCGGGACGAGGAGGGCTGGTACTTCTTCGTGGGCCGCGTCGACGACATGTTCGTCTGCGCAGGCGAGAACATCTACCCCGACAGCGTCGAGCAGATGCTCGAACGGCACCCGGCCGTCCACCAGGCGGTGGTGGTTCCGGTTCCCGACGAACTCAAGGGCCAGCTTCCCGCCGCCTTCGTCCGCGTCGAGCCGGGCGAACAGCTCACCGAAGACGACGTGAAGCAGTACGCCCTCGCGAACGGCCCCGCGTACGCCCACCCCCGCTGGGTCTTCTTCCTCGACGAAATCCCGTTGGCGTCCACCGCCAAGATCGACCGCAACGGCCTGGTCGCCCACGCCGCCGAAATCGCCGAGGGTCAACCCCGCAGTTGAGTCACATCGGTGCCTGACACCGAAGTGACTCAACTCGGAGGAGAACACCTCGTCTAGCGTCGTCGGCATGTGGATTCGTCTTCGTCAGATTGCCGTCGTCACTGAGGACCTGCGGGAGACCGCGCTGGACGTGCAGACCGTCCTCGGCGTCGAAGCCTGCTTCACCGACCCAGGCGTCAAGGTCTTCGGTCTCAAGAACATGCTCTGGCCGATCGGCACACAGTTCCTCGAGTGCGTGACGCCCATCCAGGACGACACGGCCGGCGGGCGCTACATCCAACGCCGCGGCGGTGACACCGGGTACATGGTGATCACCCAGGTCGACGATGTGAACGCTCGCCGAGCGCGCACCGCCGAACTCGGGATTCGCATCGCCTACGACCTCAATTACCCCGAGGAGGGCCACGACGGCATTCAGCTCCACCCAGGGGACACCGGTGGCTCCTTCTTCGAGATGGACCAGATGACGATGGAGGGCGGCGACGCCGTCGGCGGGCCGTGGTACCCCGCAGGGAAGAACTGGCAACCATACGTCCGGACCGACCGGGTCAGCGGGATCTCCGGCATCGAACTCCAGAGTCCCGAACCCGAGCGGCTCGCCCGACGCTGGGCGGAGATGGCCGAGGTCGATCTCGGCGAGGACGACGAAGGCAACCCGTCCTTCGAGTTCGACAACTGCTCCGTACGCGTCGTGCCCGATGACGACGGGCGCGGCGAGGGTCTCGGCGGGATCGACGTCACGACGGTCGATCGCGACGCGGTTCTCGCGGGCGCCGAGGCGCGCGGCTGCGCGGTCTCCGACGACGAGGTTCGGGTCGCCGGTCTCCGGGTCTATCTGCGCTGAGACGCCACGCACCGGTGCAATAGGGCGCCAACTGGGCTCCGCATCGACCCTTTAGCTACTCTGCGTGCTTATGGCGGGCAGCGGTAACGCTCTACGTGATGTTGTTCGGCGGTGGAGCACGACCGATCAGGTCCTGCTGATCGACCCCACGAGCGAGCGACGCCTCACCTACGCCGGGCTCTCGCGGCGATCGGAGGGCGTCGGACAGCTGGCGACGAGTGCCGGCTGGTCTCCCGGGTCGCGGATAGGGATCGCGACACGGGACTCCTATGTGGCCGCCGAGCTCTTCGTGGCATGCATTCACGCCGGCCTGCCCATGGTCCCTCTGAACCTCGACGCCGGCGCGAACCACCTCGAGCAGGTCATGCGAGCGGGCCGGATCTCCGTGGTGCTCGCAAGTGACGACGCCCGCACCGAGATCGAGATGGCCGCGCCTGACGGCGTCGCGGTTCGCGACGTCACGCTCGACGCCTCCGCCGATGACGCGCCGTACCAGGAGGTGGATCCGGAGGCCGAGGCCTTCGTGATGTACACCAGCGGTTCGACCGGGGTTCCGAAGGGCGTCCGCCTCAGCAACCGCAATGCGGCGGTCGCGGGCGAGAACAACCGCGTCGGCTACGAGTGGTCCGCAGACGACCGCATTCTGTGCCCACTGCCCTTCTGGCACATGAACGCGTGCGACAAGGCGCTCGGCGCGATGGCGAGTGGTGCCACGATGATCGTGCCCCCGCGATTTCGCGTCGGCGAGTTCTGGGGCTGGACGACGGAGCATCGGCCCACGGTGATGATCATCGTGCCGACGATCGCCGCGGAACTCCTCCAGCACCCGACGCCGGACGAACCCGCGTCGACCGCCGCCCGCGCTGCAGTTCGCTATGCCGGCAGCAGCTCCGCTCCGCTCAACGCCGCCGTGCACGACGAGTTCGTCGATCGCTTCGGCATCCCGATGATCGAGGCCTTCGGCATGTCCGAGACCGGCACCATCTTCGTCACCACTCCCCCGCCGGGCACGGGCACCCCCGGATCCGTTGGCCGACCGGCGGGCTGGGAGGTCCGGATCGCCGACGACGAAGGTCGGCTGTGTGCTCCCGGAGAGGTGGGCGCGCTCGAACTCCGCGGCGACGCCCTCACGATCGGATACGACGACGGCGCTGCGTTCGCCGAAGCGCTCACCGAGGACGGCTGGTTCCGGACCGGCGACATCGGCCGGTTCAACGACGACGACGAGTTCTTCGTGGTGGGCCGGGCCAAGGAGATCGTGATCAAAGGCGGCGTCAACATCGCGCCGCGCGAGATCGACGAGGTGGTCGTGTCGCATCCCTCGGTCGTGGAAGTCGCCACAGTGGGCGTGGCGGACGATCTCATGGGTCAAGACATCGAGACCTTCGTCGTCCTGACCGCGGGCGCAGCGGAGGATGCGGTCCTCGGCGAGCTCAGCGAGCTCTGCC
>CAYUBX010000035.1:0-12177 GCA_964443165.1 uncultured Acidimicrobiales bacterium | reverse complement strand
CGTTGCGGGCCATGTGGCTGCCGGCTGTCGTGATGGTGTTGAACGTCCCGGTGAGGTGGATGTCGATGAGCGGCTGCCAGTCGTCGAGCGACATCGCCTCTCCCCGACGGCTCACCATCCGCCGAGGCCGGGGTGCGATGCCGGCACACGACAGCACTACCCGCAACGCACCGCTGCCGGCGGCGATCGCCGCGGCCTCGTCGAGGGTGGCGCGGTCGGTGACGTCCACCTCGACGACGAGCGCGTTCGGGAGATCGTCCGCCAGCCGCCGGCCCGCGTCGACATCGCGGTCCGCGATCACCACTGCGAGGCCGCGCTGGGCCAACCGAGTGGCGGTCGCGGCGCCGAGGCCAGAGGCACCGCCCACCACGAGAGCCGACGTTCTCGAATCAGTCGAGGTCATGAGACCCAGTACAGCCGCTGCCGCGCTCCCGTGCTCGGGTGAGATCATGGACCGATGGGAGTCGCTCAGATCGCCGCGCTCCTCGGCGGACTAGTCGTCTGGTCCCTCGGGGAGTACATCCTGCATCGGTGGGGCTTTCATCACACCAGGACGGATCCCCTCACGTCGCTCGTGGCGCGTGAGCACCGCATCCACCATCGCGAGCCGCTCCGTACGTCGCGTGGGCTGCGGTTCATGGCGTGGCTCGCCGTCGGAGCCTCCGCCGCACCCCTGCTGCTCATCGGCGGTGTCGGCTGGGCACTGTGGGCCGGGTGGTGGCTCGGGTACACCGCGTACGACCGCATCCATTGGCGCGCGCACCACCGGAGTTCTCCCAACCGATACGAGACCTGGGTCCGGGCGGGCCATCGCCGACACCACGACGGACACCCTCGTCGCAACTACGGCGTGACCAGCGCGTTGTGGGACCAGGTGTTTCGGACGCGAGTCCCGCGCACGGCCGGCGTCAGAGCGTCGACACCGACCTGAGATCGGGCGAGATCGCGTCGTCGACGGACTCCTCGAGGAGCCCGTCGCTCCACAGCATGTCGGTACCCAGGCCGAACACCAGGGTTCCGATGGTCACATCACGCTCCCAGCTCCCGAAGACGCTGGCGGACGGCGGCGATGGCATCGATCCCCTCCTCCGCGGACGCGGCGCACGGGGTGAGGTTGAAGTGGCGGCAGCCAGCGGCGAGATAGGGCTCGAGAAACGAGACGATGTCGTCGACCGTCCCGTACGGCGTGTAGCGCTCGAACTTCTCGAACGGCACCCGGTAGAAGCCCTCCATTGCCTGACCGACGTGGCCTGCGGCGTCGCCCTTGTCGCGCCCCACCCCCACCCAGAGCTGAATGCCGTGATCTGGAACCAGGGTGCGCCCCGCTTCCTGCGCTGCGTCGGCGAAGAGGCCGGTGGCGTCGCGGTACCGCGGCGCGGTGCACCAGATGCCGAGCCAGCCATCCGCGAGGCGACCGGCGCGCTTCAGAGCCGCATCTGCCCGTCCGCCCACGTACACGGGGATCGCCGGATCGGGCGTCGGAACGATGCGGGCCTCCTCAAAGGCGAAGAACTCCCCGTCGTGAGTCACCGTCTCTCCGCTGAGGAGTCGCCGGACCAACTCGAGTGACTCGTCGGTGCGGCGACCACGCGTTCTGGGATCGACCCCACACACCTCGACCTCGTGGCGATCATCACCACCGACTCCGACGCCGAAAGAGATCCGGCCGGGAGCCATCTCGGCGAGGTTGGCCAGCTGGCGCGCCACCGGCACCGGATGGCGCAACGGCAGCAGGTAGACCCCGATGTACATGCCGATCGTGGGGTGGAGGTTGGCGATGCCCGCCGCGAGCACCATGCCGTCGTGCCCGTATCCGGCCCGAAAGCTGACGTGGTCGGCGAAGAAGACGTGGTCGATTCCCGAGTCAGCGACTCGAGTGATCGCATCGCGGCGCTCGTCCCACGGCCTGCTCCACAGGTCGAGCGCCGGCGTGACGCCCACCCGGATGGCGGATGTCACCGACATCGCGCCTCGATCCATTCGCCGACCTCCTGATCCATGCGTTCGCTGTCATCGTTCTCGAAGTGTCCGAAGCCATGCCGCGCTCCCGGAAACGTCGCCACGGTCACGTCTCCTCCAGCCTGCCCGTAGGCGACCACCACATCATCGGTGATCGCGGGAGGGACGTTGCGGTCCTCGCCCGCGACGACCAGCAGGGCCGGAGGAAGCCGACGGTGCGTACCGGCCCGGACGATTCGGGCGATGGACGCCTCCGCCATCGCGTTCTCGGACCCGAAATAGGCCTCGGTGTTGGTGACGAGGCGCCGCCCATGGTCGGTGTCGAGACCCGACGCGTAGCGATAGCGGGCGAGCGGGTCGACGGGCGGCCACATCGGAATCACGCCTGCCGCGGCCGGGATCTCGTCAGGTGGCGCGTGCCATTCGCCGTCGACGCAAATCTGGCCGCGCTCTGCCGAGGCGACGTCGGTCGGGTGAAGCGACGCGAGCCAGGCGAGGTGACCTCCGCTCGACGAACCCATCAGTACGGTCGCGCCCGCGTCGACGCCGAGCCGATCGGCATTGGTAGCCACCCAGCACAGCGCCGTTCCCACATCGGTCGAGCCGCGGGGGTGGGGACCCGGCGCGCCGCACCGGAAGTCGATCGCGACGACCACCATCCCCCGGGCGGCGAGCGCCGCGTCATAGCGCTTGCCCACCCTTCGGTCGTTGTCGCACCACGCGCCGCCGTGCACGTCGATGACGCAGATCCGGTCTCGATCGGGACCCTCCGTCGGGCGCCACACGCGGGCGAGGTACTCGCCGTCCTCGACGCGGAGGTAGGGCTCGTCGGCCCGCTCCACCGCGACCTCCGTCATGAAGCGAGGCCCTCGAGGAACGCCAGCAGCGCAGCATTGGTCGCATCGGGCGCTTCCTGCTGGTTCCAGTGACCGATGCCGTCCAGCAGCGTGGTTCCCCTGTGATCGCTGCACATCTGTTCCATCACCCCGACCGAGGGCCCGGCCTGCCCCGGCGTCCCGCCGTGCACGACGAAGTCCTGAAGGCCACCGACAAAGGCGGACGGGATGGCGATCCGTGCACCGTGCCAGGCCGCGGTGAGCGAGTGGTTGCGATCGAAGTTGCGATACCAGTTGATCCCGCCGGCGTACCCCGTCCGAGAGAACGCGTCGACGTAGACGGCGAACTCCTCGTCGGAGATCCACGGCGGCAGGCCGTCGGGAAGTCCACCACCTTCGAGCAGGCGTGTCTGAGTGGTGGGGTCGGGGGCCTCCATCTCCTCGGGGCGGTCGCCGGAGACTCCCCACATGCTGCGGTGGAGCATCGCTCGCGGATCGATGTCGAGCTCGGCCTCGGCGACCCCTGGCTCCTGGAAGTAGAGGATGTAGTTGAACGAGTTGCCGAAGACCGCCTTCAGCATGTCGATCAAGCTCAGTGGCCCGCGCGGCATGTACGGAACGCTCATCGCCATCACGCCGGCGAACAGGTCGGGGCGGAAGAGGGCACAGTGCCACGCGACCATCGCCCCCCAGTCATGGCCGATGACGACCGGCGACTCGGCGGAGAAGTGAGCCATGAGCCCGACCGCGTCACCCACCAGCTCGAAGATGTTGTACGCAGCGATGTCCTCGGGTCGGCTGCTTCCGCCGTAGCCCCGCTGGTTGGGGACGATCACGTGGTACCCGGCCCCCGCGAGCGCTGGGATCTGGTGGCGCCAACTATGGGCAAGCTCGGGAAAGCCGTGCAGGAGGAGAACGGCCGGGCCCTCACCCGCGTGGAACACCTCGAGCTCGACACCGTTGACCTCGACCATCTCGACGCTCGCGCCGCCGAATTCGGACTCGCTCATGTCACGGCCTCCTCTGTGTCGGGACCTTCGATCCTGGCAGAAGCGACGGCGCCGCTGATGATCTCGACCACCCCCGTGACGCCGTCAGCGCGATCCACCGCTCCGCCCGCACGCCTCCACGCGTAGGCCAACTCGTCCGCGCACTCAGGAGGGCCCACCGCGACGCCCGTGTGGAGAATCAACAACCGCGGCAGCTGCGTCGCGACACCGTCGAAGATCTGCTCGGCCACCACGGCGCGACGCATCCGGGTCGGCGTGCCGAAGTACTCCGCCACGCGATCGGAGGCCGGCTGTCCGGCGCGGAGCCACGTCGTGTACGGGTCGATTTCGGGATCGACGACGACGATCGCCAGAGGGGAGAACTCGCGCCGTAGAGCAGGAGAGCTGCAGTACGCCCCGAGGAGGGAGTGGGCGCCGCTTCGAACGCCCACGAGAACCGCCCGATCGTCGAGCGACTCGGCCTCGCGCCGGGAGACGACGAACCTCAGCGCACGCTCGACGTCGAGCATGGCGGCGGGGTGCGGTGCCTCTGTGAGGTCACGGGTGACCAGGTCGAAGGCCGCGAAGCCTGCCGCGGACAGGTCTCGGCCATCCACCAGCCCGCTGGGCTCGGGCGACCAGCCTCCTCCGTCGACGTGGACGACCCACGGCCAGGCCGGTGGCCGGTCCACCTCGGAGATGATGGGTCGATGCCGGATCACCTGGAGTTGGCACCCGTCGACCTGCGCGTACTCGAAGGCGCGGCGCGAGGAGCCCCTGATCACGCTCGGAGACTAGTTCGGCTCCCAGAGGAGGCCGTCGGGGAAGAACTGGCTCCATGCGAACCAGAAGGCCTCGTGCGTCGCGAGCTCGTTGCCGTCGGTGTCGTGTGCCACGTAGCCCGCACCGTCGCTCGAGACGATCACCCCGTTGAGTTCGGCGACCTGTCCATCGGCGAGCTGATCGAGATCGGCAACCGAGAACGCCACCGCAGTTCCGTCCGGCGCCTCCACACCGACCACGGCGTCGTGAACCTCGAGACGCCCATCGACGTCACCGATGGGGAAGATCGGGCCATCGTCATCGCGTCCGGCGAGGGGGTCGGCGGCGTATGTCCGACCGGTGCCTCCGTCCTCGGCGACGATCGTCGTATCGGGGTGAGCGGCCTTCCAGTCAGCCCACGTCGCGACACGGACGGTCACCTGTTCGAGTTCGACCTCGTCCGCACCGAGACGTCCCGTCACGGCACGACCGGTGAACGTGTCGAAGATCGACAGGCTGTCGAGGTCGTACATCACCTTGTTCGAACGGCTCAGCAGGCCCGAGGTACGCATCACCAGGTGCCGAGCAGTTCCCTCGACATCGTCGGTGAAGTACGCCTGGGCCGATCCGCAGAGCGTGCAGTACGGGATGCCGAGCCGACGTCCGCCCAGCTCGTCGTTGACCATCTCGTGGATCTGCATCTGGTTCTTCGGGTACGCGCGGGCATCCCCATTGACGACGATCCCGAACACGATCGCTTCGTCGGGGTACCAGGAGCCTCCGGCTGCGTCGGTCACCGACGGGTTGTCGAGTGCGGGGATGCAGCCTCGCCCGCGACACGGCTGCATGTCGCCGAACGCCCGGTCGTCGATGAACACACCGCCCCAGCTCACCAGTCGCAGATCCATGTCCACCGGTTCGGAGAAGAGCTCGCCCCATCGGGCGTCGAGGACTCCGAGGAAGCCCGCCTTCAACGCGTCGTAGCCGGGTGGCGCCTCGAGGTCCGCTGCGATGAGCTCGTCGGTCGCCGACTTCCAGGGGCTCACCGAGTCGACCTCGATGCCGAGGGTTCGGATCGCGTCGGACAGCAGCACTGCGGACTCGCTCCCCATCGGATAGAAGCGCAGCATGTCCGCGAGGACCCAGGCGGCTCGGGGATCCTCGAAGGCCACCACGTCGTCGACCAGTCGGTGAACCAGGAGAGCGTCGAAGCCGCGGATCAGCGCGGCCAACGCGGTCTCGAGATCCTCGGGTGCATCGGGACCCGATCGCTCAGCCGTCACGCCATCGTCGCTCGGTGTCACCTCCGACGTCGCCGCCTGCTCCCCGTCGGGAGCATCGGTGGTGGTGGCGGAGGGATCGGAGGTGGCCGAGCACGCTGTGAGGGCGAGTGCGAGCAGCGCCAGCAGACGGAGAGCCTTCATACCGTGTCGAACTCGGCGAGATGCCGCATGGTTCCCGCGCTGACTGCTCGGCCGTCGACATTCTCCCGAGCCGTCACGTGGCCCACGTGACGGGGAGGTGCTTCGGTCCGCTCTGGAAGTTCGACACCAGGCGTTCGGGAGGACCCGCCAGCTGGATGTCGGGGAGCCGCCGGAGCACCTGGCCGAACATGGCGCTCATCTGCCGCCTGGCGAGATGACTTCCGAGACAGAAGTGCGGGCCGGCACCGAACGTCACGTGGTCGTTGGGGGTCCGGGAGATGTTGAAGCGATCCGGATCCTCGAACACCGCGGGATCCCGATTGGCGGCCACGTGGTAGACGACCACCTTCTCACCCGCCCGGATCGTGCGACCGCCGAGTTCAGTGTCGCGAGTGGCGGTGCGCCGGAAGTGGACGACGGGCGGGGCGAATCGCAGCATCTCCTCGATCGCGCTGCCGAGGAGGCTGGGATCGGCGATCAAGCGGTCGTACTCGCCACGGTTCTCGAGCAGCGCGAGCAGCCCGCCCGGGATCCCGTTGCGGAGCGTTTCGTTGCCCGCGACGGCGAAGAGGAAGAACATCGTCTCGAACTCGATGTTGGTGATGCCACCTTCCTCGTCCTCGGTCGCCAGCAGGATCGACACGATGTCATCGCCCGGGTTGGCTCGCTTGTACGCGGCGAGATCGTTGGCGTAGGCGTACATGTCGGCGAGGCCTTCGCGCGACCTCGGATCGGGCATGCGGCCATCGGGGCCCGGCTCGATGGCATCGCGGAGCTCACGGCTGCGCTTCGCCATGTCTGAGGCCGTCGCCGGGTCGAACGAATCCGAGCCCGCGTATTCCTCGTCCTGATAGCCGATCACCCGGTTGCTCCAGTCGAAGAGCAGCATCCGGTCACTCTCTGGCACGCCCATGATCTCCGCCAAGGTCAGCAGCGGCAGTTCCGCCGCCACGTCCTTGGCGAAGTCGGCCCGGCCGAGGCCCTCCACCCGATCGACGATGGTCACGGCCTGCTCTTCGATCCACGTCTCCAGCGACGTGATGGCGCGCGGCGTGAACGAGCGGTTGAGGAGCCGACGGAGCCGACTGTGCTGCGGCGGATCCTGGTTGAGCATCATCCGCTGCACGAAGCCCAGCATGTCGTCGCTGATCGGATCGCGGATCTGGGTGGCGCCGATGTGCGAGGAGAATCGCTCAGGATCGCGGAGCACCACGTTGACGAGCTCGTGGGTCAGAACGGCCCAGTAGCCGGGCCCCTCGTCCCACCCGAGCACCGCAGGTTCGTGCACCCAATGCACCGGCGCCTCGGCGCGCATGTCGGCGATCAGGCCGTACGGCACGCCATCGCGGTACGTCGAAGGATCGAACAGGTCCACGCTCACAGGCCCATCATGCCCCCTGTGGCACCCTGGTTGGAATGTCCGAACCGGCGTGGTTCCGGTGAGTGACGGCTCGCGATCGATGCAACCACCCGGCCTGCTCACCCTGACACGCACGTACATTCGCAACGTGTCCGAGCACCACACGCTGCTCGCCGCTGGTGGAGTCGCGTTCAACTTCGCAATCGCCTTGGTCCCTGCGGTGGTCTCGCTGGTCTCGCTCTATGGGCTCGTGGCCGAACCCGAGGACATCAACACCCAACTCGAACCACTCACCGACGCCCTCCCCGATGAGGCCGCAGCGCTCGTCGTGGCCCAGCTGCGCAGCGTCACGAGCATCTCGACAGGCGAGGTGACGGTCGGCCTCGTCATCGGCATCGTCGGTCTCGTGTGGCTGGTGTCGAACGCATTCAACAGCCTCGTGATCGCGATCCGGATCGCGCACGGTCGCAAGAGCCCGCACAACTGGGTTCAGGGGCGGATCTTCGCCATCCGGCTGTCGCTCTTTGCACTGCTCGTCACCACCGTCGTGGTCTGGGCCCTCATCGCGCTGCCCCGAACTCTGGACGCGGTCGGCGTGGGCGACACCGCGCGGGATCTGCTGTCGATCGCGCGTTGGCCGCTCGTGGTGCTCTTCGTCGCGGGGTCGCTGCAGTGGATCTACCGCAGCGTCGTCGGACCCGCCGCATCGATCCGGGCACGGCACATCGCCGTGCTCATCGGAGGTGCGATCTGGATCGGAGGAACGGTGGGCATGGCGGCCGCGGCGAGCAGCGCCGACCGCCTCCAGGCGACGTTCGGCACCCTCGGTGCCGTGGCGGTTCTGCTCGCGTGGCTCTACCTGTCCGCCGTGTCGGTCTTGCTGGCCGCCGAGGCGGAGTCAGTCCTCGTCGCTCGGGTCGGCGGCTCGAACCGGCGGCGCCGGCGGAGAGGCAAGAACAAAGAAGGTCATGCCGGCCGCCGCAAGCCCGGCCAAGATGGTGAAGCCGGTGCGATAGCTCCCCGTGACGTCGGCGAGGATCCCGGCGATCAGCGGTCCGAAGGTGGTCCCGAGCATCACGATGAGTGAGCTGATCCCCATGATGGCGCCGAAGGACGACGACCCGAAGTAGTCGGCGCGCAACGCTTGCATGAGCGGACCCCGCGCGCCCCACGCGAGGCCGTGGAGGATCACGAACAACCAGACCATCAGCCCGGTCGTCGCGTACGCGAGGACCAGGATCCCTGCGGCGTGGCCGAGCATGGCGAGCGACGCGATCAGCCGCTTGTTGACGAGGTCACCCAGCCATCCACCTACTCCCATGCCGACGAGCTGCATCAGCGGCAGAGCCCCGAGGAAGAAGCTGGCCTCCTGCAGCGAGTAGCCGCGCTCGCCCTCCAGGTACAGCGCGAGATGCGCGAGCACAGCCCCGACCACGAAGAGCGCGCTCATGTGGCCGAGCGAGATCATCCAGAACGCGCGCGTCCTGATCGCTTCCGCCGCGGTGAAGTGGACGTCGGTCAGCCCCTCCGCCCGCGGCGCGTCAGCCGTGCTCGCATCCTCGCCGTCGACCCGCTGCCCGTAATCGGCCGGCGAACCGTCGAGGACCCGCGCCAGGAAGTACACGATCACGCTGACGGCAATGCCCGAGACCCCGGCAGTCCACCGCCATCCAACCCGATCGACGAAGAAGACGACCACGGTCACGGCCGTCCCGCCGATCGCGAACCCCATGCTGCCGAACGCAAGCGCCCGCGCCCGCTTGCGTTCGAACCACCTCACGATCGCGACGGTGACGGTGAGGAATCCCGACAACCCAGCGCCGACCGAGATCACCAGGAACGCGAGGAAGAACTGCCACAAGCTGCGAATCTGGCTGAACGCCACGAATCCCACCCCGAGCATCACCGCTCCGCTCCTGGCGATGCGGCGGGGACCGAATCGGTCGAGCATCCACCCCTGCAGCGGGCCGAGCAGCGCCGACTCGGCGCGATTCATCGAGTAAGCAGCGCTCAAGGTGGACTTGCTCCAGCCGAACTCCTGCTCGAGAACCACCGCGTACGCGCCGAACGCCTGAAGGACCAGAGCGCTCTGCAGGCCCTGGATGATGGCCCCGGCTCGCACCACCTTCCAGCCGCGAAAGGTGGATGGAGGACGCGGCACTGACCCATCCTGCCGCATCCAGCCGACCCCCGCGCGGTGCCAGTCTGGCTACGATCCGGCCGTGACCAGCAACATCCCGATCGAGCCGTCGGAACTCCACGTCGAGCACACGCGTGGGGACAGTGCCGCCCCCACCCTCTTGTTCCTCCACGGCCTGGGCGGGACGGGGGCGGTGTGGAATCGGGTCGCGGGCGTGGCCGACTGGCCGGGCGACGTCATCATCCCTGACCTGCGTGGCCACGGCGCGTCGCCGTGGACCCGCGCCTACTCCTTCGGCGCGATGGCGTCCGATGTCGCAGGGCTGCTTCCCGAGGGGCGGCCTGTCGTGGCGGTGGGCCACTCCATGGGAGGCGCCGTCGCGCTGGCGTTGGCCTCCGGCTGGTTCGGCGTCGATGTCGCCCGCGTCTACACCGTGGGCGTCAAGGTCGAGTGGACGGACGACGAGCTCGCGGCCATCCCGGTGATCGCGTCCAAGCCCTCCCGCGAGTTCGAAGACGTCGCGGGTGCGCGCGAGTGGGCTGCGAAGCTGGCTGGTCTGTTCGGCGTCGTGGACCTCGACGACCCCATCCTCGACCGGGCGATCGCCCCAGCAGGCGCCGGCTGGCGGGCGGCCCTCGACCCGCGGGCCGGACTGGTCGGTCCTCCACCGCTCGAATCGCTGCACGACGCGCTCGGCACCACGCAGGTGATGCACACGCTCGGCGAGCAGGACCACATGGTCGACGAAGCGACGGCAGCTGCCGTGGGCGCGCCAGTCGAGGTGTTCGCGGGAGCTGGCCACAATGCAATGGTCGAGCGCCCGAACGAGGTGTGGAACTCCATCCAACGCTTCTGCGCCGGATGATTCACTCCCCGGCCGCGACCTCGGCGATCAGCCAATCGCGCATGGACGCAGCAGCCGGCGACAAAGGCCGATTCGCGAGGGCCAGGATCTCGAACGGCCGATCGGTGCGCACCTCCGACGCACCGATGCGCACGAGATCACCGCTGGCGACGAGAGGCCCCACGATGTGGTGCCAACCGAGCGCGATGCCCTGACCGGCCATCGCGGCGTGCAGAGTGAGGCTGTAGTCGGAGAACCGAGCGCCCTGGGCCACCGGGGGGCCATCCCATCCCGACTCGCTCAGCCACCGGTCCCAGTCCATTCGCGGTCGATACCGCTCGGTGAGGTGGAGAAGCGGCAGTTCGTTCACGAGTTCAGGGAGACAGATCGCGGCAGGGTCGGCGACCAGGCTGGCTCCGGCGACGGGGTAGATCCGCTCGTGGGCGAGAAGCCAGCGCTCAAACCCTGGCCAGGTTCCATGCCCGTGGGGAATCCAGAGGTCCGCGCCGTCGACGCCCACGTTGCCGTCCGTGTCGTCCGTCGAGCAGCGCAGATCGATGGTGGGATGCGCCTGTTTGAAACGCGGGAGCCTCGGCAGCAACCAGTGGGTGGCGAACGAGGTCGACACCGACAGTTCGACGCTTCGATCCGCCTGCGACGACCTCCTGGCACTCGCGATGGCGGCGTCGAGTCGCCCGAACGCTCGCCCGATCTCGTCGGCGAGCGCCTCGCCCTCGGCCGTGAGCCGCGCCCCGCCGGGCCCTCGGCTGAACAGCCGCATTCCGAGCACCGACTCGAGCCTCTTGATCGCATGGCTCACCGCCGGCTGACCGATGCCCAGATCGCGGGCCGCTTCGGTGAAGCTGCCGTGCGCAGCCGCAGCCACGAACACGCGGAGCCAGCGATCCGGGATCGCCTGCGTCGATCCGCCGCCATCATTCATCACAATCATGATGCCATGGAGCAATCGAGGGATTCCCACCCAGTTGACGTGCGATTATCTTCTGAGGAGTGGGGCTGAACCGCTCGTGCCCCATGACTGGGACACGGGAGTACGAGTGAAGATCGGATTCGTCGGACTCGGCAACATGGGCGGCCCGATGTGCAGCCGCCTGGCGCAGGCCGGCTACGACGTGGTCGCCTACGACCTCCGCGCCGAGGCGCTCGAGGCGGTGACGGCGGCCGGAGCCCGGCGAGGCGACTCCGCGGTGGACTGCGCATCACAGGCCAATCTGCTTCTCACCTCGCTGCCCCGTCCCGACCACGTCGAGGCGGTGATGGCGGGTCCGGACGGCGCTCTCGCCGCTCTGCGCCCCGGGTCGATCTGGGTCGACCTCACGACCAACCGCCGCGAGCTGGTCCAGCGGCTGGCCGATGAGGCCCCCGAGGGAGTGACGGTCGTCGACTCACCCGTCACCGGGGCAGTCGATGGTGCCCGCAACGGTCGGCTCACGCTCTTCGCCGGCGGCTCGGACGACGACCTCGACCGCGTGGTGCCCGTCCTCGACAACCTCGGTCTCGTGATTCGGAGCGGCTCGCTCGGTGCCGGCAACGTCGTGAAGCTGGTCACCAACCAGCTCTGGTTCATCCACGCTGCCGCGATCGGCGAGGGGTTCGCGCTCGGCATGGCCAACGGCGTCGACCTCGACACCCTTTGGTACGCTATCAAGGAGTCGGTGGGCGACTCCTTCGTCGCGCGACACGATGCACCGTCGATCTTCGCCGGTCACTACGACCCGAGCTTCACCCTCGATCTGTGCCTCAAGGACCTCTCGCTGATCGGTGAGCTGGCGACCACTCTCCCCACCGATCTCCCGATGACCGAGCGCGCCACCGAGACGTTCGCTCGGGCAACGGACCGGT
>CAYUBX010000034.1:0-12245 GCA_964443165.1 uncultured Acidimicrobiales bacterium | reverse complement strand
CGCTCTTCGGGCGCGGCCTTCTCCTCGCCATCATCGTGCTGTCGATCTTCGGGCCGATGATTCACTCCACCGATCCGTTCAAGGTGGTCACGCGCCCGCGGCAGTCCCCGAGCGAGAGCGACCTGTTGCTGGGATCCGACTACCTCGGCCGTGACATCTGGGCCGGCCTTCTCAACGGGGGCCGGGTTACCCTGATCATCGCTCTGTCCGCCGGCCTCATCACCGTCCTGATCGGCCTTCTCGTCGGTGCGCCATCGGGCTACTACGGCGGCAAGGTCGAGGCGGTCCTCATGCGGATCACGGAGCTCTTCCAGGTGCTGCCCGCCGTGCTCTTCGCAATGGTCATCCTCACCCTGTGGGGTCCCACCGTTCGCAATATCGTTCTTGCGATCGCCATCGTCGCGTGGCCGCAGACGGCGAGACTCTCGCGTGCCGAATTCCTGCGGCTGCGCAACCTCGAATACGTGAAAGCCGCCCGGGCAATGGGCGCTAGCGATTTCCGGATCATGACGCGGATCATCCTGCCCAACGCGTCGCCGGCTCTGATCGTGTCCGCCACCCTGATCATCGGCGGGTCGATCCTCTTCGAAGCAGGGCTCTCCTTCCTCGGGCTCGGCGACCCCAACACCGTCACCTGGGGTCTGATGCTCGGCAACAGCCGCCCCTACATCCTCATCACATGGTGGGCGGTCACCTTCCCGGGCATCGCCATCTTCCTCACCGTGCTGGCGATCGGGCTGGTGGGCGACGGCCTCAACGACGCCCTCAACCCCAAGCTGAGGGAACGCTGATGGCAGCCAGCGACGGCGCAGAGGGGCGCGAGCCGCTGCTGTCGGTCAGAAACCTGACCGTTCAGTTCGGCTCGTTCACCGCGGTCGAGGACGTGTCGTTCGACCTCTACCCCGGTGAGACCCTCGCGATCGTGGGCGAGTCGGGTTCGGGCAAGTCGGTGACCGCTCTGTCGATCATGCGACTCATCGAGCTCGGCACCCGCGGCCGCATCACCAACGGCAGCATCGTCCTCAGCCTGCACGGGGAAGATGCCGCCGACCTGGTCCAGCAACCCGAAGAGCGGCTCCGCTCGATCCGGGGCAGCGTCATCTCGATGATCTTCCAGGAGCCGCTCACGGCTCTCAACCCCGTCTACTCCATCGGGAACCAGATCGCCGAGGCGGTGCATGCCCACCGGGAAACCGATACGGCCGAGGCCAAAGAGATGGCGCTCGAGATGCTGCGCAAGGTGCGCATCCCCGAGCCCGAGAAGCGGATCAAGCAGTACCCGCACGAGATGAGCGGCGGGATGCGGCAACGGGTGATGATCGCCCAAGCTCTCGTGCTCGATCCGCAGATTCTCATCTGCGACGAGCCGACGACGGCGCTCGACGTGACGATCCAGGCCCAGATCCTTCGCCTCATCGACGACCTCCAGCAGGACACCGGCGCTGCCGTGATCATGATCACCCACGACATGGGTGTGGTGGCTGAGGTCGCCGACCGAGTCGTGGTGATGAAGAGCGCACGGGTGGTCGAACAGGGCTCGGTCGAGCAGATCTTCGCCGACCCCCAGGAGTCGTACACGAAGGCCCTGCTTGCTGCCGTGCCGCGGCTCGGCAGCATGAACGATCGCGACGAGCCGGCAAAGTTCGACCTGGTGGACGGCTGATGACCCCTCCCCTGATCCAGTGCATCGACCTGTACAAGCGCTTCCCCGTCGGCGAAGGGGCGATGGTCCACGCCGTCGTGGGAGTGAACCTCGGGCTTCAGCGCGGCGAGACGCTCGCGGTCGTCGGCGAATCAGGCTGCGGGAAGTCGACTCTCGCCAACACCATCATCCGGCTCGAACGCCCGTCTGAGGGTCAGGTCGTCCTCGACGGAACCGACATCTCGCAGCTCGGCCCACGCGGCATGCGCCCGCACCGCCGGAAGATGCAGATCATCTTCCAAGACCCGTTCGCGAGCCTCGACCCGCGCCGACAGGTGGGGAGGGCGGTCGCCGAGCCCCTGCGGATTCACGGTGAGGCCGGGACCGACGTCGACGAGGTGGTGGCCGACCTGTTCGACAAGGTGGACCTCCCCCGCTCGGTGATGCGCAACTACCCGCATCAGTTCTCCGGGGGGCAGCGGCAACGCGTCTGCATCGCCCGTGCCCTCGCCCTCAAGCCCGAGCTCGTCATCGCGGACGAAGCCGTGTCCGCCCTCGACGTGTCGATCCAGGCGCAGGTGATCAACCTGATGATGGATCTCCAGGAAGAACTCGGTCTCTCCTATCTGTTCATCAGCCACGACCTGGCCGTCGTCGAGCGGGTCGCCCACCGGGTCGCGGTGATGTACCTGGGCCAGATCGTGGAGCTCGGCCCGCGTCGCGCCGTCTTCAGCAACCCGCGCCACAGCTACACGCAGAAGCTTCTCGATGCGGTTCCCATCGCGGATCCGACGATGCGGAAGGACCGGCCCCGCCTCGAAGGCGAGATCCCCTCCCCCATCTGGCCACCCGGACAATCACCCGAACTCGTCAACCTCGTCGAGGTCGAGCCGGGCCATTTCGTGGCGGAGGAGTAGCCCGCCGGTCCCCGCGGTCGCGCGGCACACCGTCACCGGATCAGTGGGTGAGCGTCGCGACAGCCGCGTCCCAGAGCGCGTCGAGCGCGTCACGCACCGGCGGTGCTGTGAAGAGAGCTTCCCAGCCGGTCTCGCTCAGCACGTCGGAGATGCACACGGCGGTGGCGAACGGGACCTCCCGAACCTCGCACACCGCCATCAACGCCGCCGCCTCCATCTCGACCGCGAGAACACCATCCTCCCGGTGGGCCCGTAGCTCGGCGACGGTCTCGCGGTAGATGGCATCGGTGGTCCACACCGAGCCGGCGCGAACCAAACGGTGGCCCAGGCGATCGAAGAGCTGGTCCGTCAGGGCGGCGTCGGGGGCCACCGGGTGATCCCCTGGGAGGTAGTGCCAGCTCGTGCCGTCGTCGCGCACGGCACCGGTGACGCCCACGATGTCGCCGGGACGGAGGTCCTGCTGCAGCCCACCGGCGGTTCCGATCGACACGAAGCGCTCGACGCCGCAGGCGATCATCGCCTCGACCACGGCTGCGGCGACGGGGGCGCCGATTCCGAACTCGCCCACCAGCAGAACATCGCCGTCCACGCGACCGAGTCGGTGAAAGCTGCCCGGTCCGGCGAACCGCACAGCCTCGAGGTCCTCGCTCTCGAGGAGGCGGCCGTACAAGGACCGGTCGTACACGAGGATCGCGCCAGACGCTTCGAGTCCGTTGGGCACGATGCCGCGAGCCTTCAGGTGCTCGATCGCCGCCGCCGCGGTGACCACCTCGGGCGAGTCGTACTTGTCGGGTACCGCGGGAAAGCCGGCCATGTCAGAACGTCGCGAGTGGGTTGGCCGGGGAACCCGTCGCGCCGACAATACGCAGCGGAGCGAGGGTGAACTGGAACTCCCACCGGCTGCGTCGCTCGCACTCCGCGGCGAGGGCTTCGAGGTCGCAGTTGTCGAGCAGCCACAACCCCATCGCCACGATGCCGACCGTGTGGACCGGGTTGTGGCTGAACGAGTAGCCGGACGGCACCACGTCCTGTGCGGTGTCGGCACCGATCACGGCTGTGCCGTTCTCGTGGAACCACGGCAGGTTGGCCGCGTGCCAACCGGCCCGGATCGACCCACCCTGCCCCATCGCGTCCGGACCCTGGTGGCGGAGCCGTTGACCGTACCCGGTACGGAGAAGCAGGGCATCGCCTGGCTGCGGTTTCACACCCTGGTCGCGCAGGGCCCCTTGTACGTGGCTCGGCAGCACCGGTTCACCGGCTTCGAGCCAATCGACACCGAGGTGACGAGCGACATCGACGAGAACACCCCGCGTGACGATGCCCTGTGCGGCCGGCCGGACATCGTTTGCGGTGGCCCCCTGGCGGGACGTCACCCACGCCGCTGGACGGCCGTTGTACATGCGCCCGTCGAAGAACATGTGGCTGAGGCTGTCGAGGTGGGTGACCGAGTAGCCGTGGAACACGAGGCCGAACCACTCGGCGGCCCCTCCCGTCCGCGGTTCGAGGTCGGCGGCCGCTCCGGGTCGTTCGGGATCGAGAAGCCCCTCACCCGTGCCGATCATGTGGCGCTGAACGCCTCCGAAGGGCCGGTCCGGCCGTGGGAGGTCGTCGATGTCCCAGGCGCAGCTGACGACCGTGCCGTCCTGCACGAGCCCGGCCGCCGTCCGAACGACCTCGGGGGTGATGTGGTTGAGCGTGCCCGCCTCGTCGTCGTCGCCCCAACGACCCCAGTTGCTGAGCGACTGCATCCAGCTGAGAACCGTCGCCTCGGAGGGGATCTCGTCGCTCGACGCGTCCGGCATCAATCCCTCACCCAGTCGCGCGGTCGGCGGGTGGCGCGTCCTCGTACTGCATGTTCGGGACATCGGACCATAGGCGTTCGATGTCGTAGTAGGCCCGGGTGTCCTCGTGGAACACGTGCACCACGAAGGGGCCGAAGTCGAGCAGCACCCACGTCGCATCCTCGAGGCCTTCGATGCGGATCGGCCCCTCGCCGCCGGCCGATTTCACCTCGGCCTCGACCTCTTCGGCGATCCGTCGCACCTGCCGAACGTTGCTGCCGCTGGCAATCACGAACCAGTCGGTGATCGCGATCACGTCGCCGACCTCGAGCGCGACGATGTCGGTGGCCTGCAGGTTGGAGGCCCCGCGAGCGGCGGCCTCGACGAGCGGCGGGAGTTCGAGTCCGGGGGTTGCGGGCGGCGTCATCGGAGGCCTGATCGTATCGGGAGACCGCTCCGTAACCGCAGGCCCGACCGGTCGCTCATTCGGTCACCGTTGCCGCGAGGTCGCGACCGACGACGATGGTGATGTCGACGACATCGATGGGCTCGCGTTGCTTCACCACCTCGCCGACGCCGAGCTGATCGCGGATACGCAGCGCCGACTCGATGTGCTCGTCCCGGTAGTAGACGATCTGAGTGACGTCGTGGTCGAACTCGAGGGCGTTGCCCGTGAGCTGAACGACCGCGCCGGTGGGCAGAAGCAGCGCGGTGACCGGTTCGGCCAGGCCCGGGATGCCGACACCGTTGAGAACCTGCACGCGGACACGGGCCGCCCCATCGATCCCATCGGCCGGAGCGATGACGGCCAGGAGGTCCGTGAGCCCCGCGGCGTCGACGCCGTACAGCTCATCTGGTCCACCCACCGTCTCCACCGGAAGGATCCGGTAGTCGAGAGCCTCGGCGCGCACTGCTGCTTCGTCGAGGAACGCATCGACGTCGACCGTGGGGTCGTCGACGATCCCGACGATCCCCTGACGAGATGTCAGATACGCCGTCCAGAAGGCCTGGTGACGCACCATTCGTTGAAGGTCGGTCTCGTCGATCGCGCGGCGGGCCAGGAAGTCAGCGACGTCGCTGCTCTCCACGTCAACGGCGCCGCCGGACCACAGCACCTCGACCCGGCCGTCGTCGGCCACCCGATCGAGGCGAGCCGGGTTGTCCACCAAGACCGCGCCCAGCGTGCGAGTGGTCGCCTGCCAGTCATCGGGCCCCATGACCGCAACGTGTGCGAAGTCGATCGACAGCAGGTTGGCCAAGCTGAGCGCCGCCAGCTGGACTCCGCCGAGCTCCACGGCACGGCGTAGTTCGTCGAGGCCAAACCCCGGGATCTCCACCATCGTGGACGCGGGGAGAAAGACGACCGTTCCGCCGGCGTCGGCGTCGAGGGCGAAGAGCGTGAACGCCACGGCGGTACCGCCCTCGTCGACCTGGACGAGCAGGGCAGACGGCCCAGCGCTCACGGCAGCGGTCGGTGCGTCGACGGGCGCCACCGGAGCAGCGTCGTCGGATCCACCGAGGCGCTCGCCGGCGATGAGATAGAGCCCCAGAACCGAGCCGAACAGGACGATCAGCGGAAGCACCCACCCCGCCGAACCGCGCCACGCCATCCCGAGGATGCCTCGGGTGCGTTGGACCGGCGAGGGCTTGGGCAGCTGCTGTCGCGACGGGTGACGCAGCTTCACGCTGAAGCGCAACCGCTGCCGCGCGCTGTCACGAGTTCGCCTGCACCTGGCCTGCTCGTCGGTGTCTTGGTCGTAGAGCTGGGGGGTGGCCACTCCTCATCGAGGGTAGAGGTCGTGGTGCTCGATGTACGTCACCACGGAGGCGGGGACGAGAACATCGAGCGATGCACCTCGCGCCAAGCGGGCTCGCAGATCCGAGGAGGAGACGTCGAGGCGGGGCATGCCGACGGTCGTGTAGTTCCACCCCTCGGGAACGGAGGCCGCCTCACCGCTGCGCGCCACGACGGCGAGCTCGACGCAACGAGCGAGTTCGTCTGCCCGGTGCCATGTGTCGAGGCCCGCCGCCGCGTCCGCTCCGACGATCAGAAACAGCTCGATTCCCTCGGCAGCGAAACCCTCGACCGTGTCGATCGAGTAGGTGGGCCCGCCGCGACGGATCTCGACATCGGACGCAGACACGCCTGGCAGCTCCTCCACCGCCAGCTCGACCATTGCCAGACGCTCAGTAGCTGACGACACGGAGCCGGTCGCGGTCTTCTGCCAGGGGTCGTTGGCAACCACGAGGCGCACCTCGTCCAGGCCCAGCGCATCCCGGCAGAACACGGCCGCGGTGAGGTGCCCGATGTGCGGCGGATCGAACGTTCCGCCCAAGATCCCGACCCGTCGCGTCACTCCGGCGAGGGTACTGGCCGAAACCGATACCACATCGACGCCGCTCAAGACCTAAGATGGGTAGACCGATACACCCCGTGAGGTACTGATTCCAGTGCCATCAAGGGAGAAAATCGGAAGTGACCCGTCGATTTCGGGCATCAAGCTCGAAATCGACGGTGGATCGATGTGACAAAGGTCACAGTCCCAACGGGAAGCCTTCGTATCCCCCTGGACGTTGAAGGCGACAAGTAGACGTGGGCCCTTGTGGCTCGCGGACGTCCGGGCCTGGCCCGGACCGACGGGCCGGCGGCCCCCTCCGCCGGTGGAGTGAAGTCATGAGTGATTCAGTAGGTCAGTACCTCAATGAGATCGGCGCGGTGGCGCTTCTCACTGCTGACGACGAAAAGATGCTGGCGCAAGCCATCGAGCGCGGTAGCGAGGCCCGCGAGCGCCTGGAGAGCGACGAGGAGCTGACGCGCGCCGACCGCCGGGCCCTCGATGCCCATATCGCAGAGGCCGACGCAGCTCGCGACCGGTTCATCCGGGCCAACCTGCGCCTGGTGGTGTCGATCGCCCGCCGCTACCCGCTTCCCGCAGCGATGGAGCTGCTCGACCTCATCCAGGAGGGCAACCTCGGGCTGGAGCATGCGGTCGAGAAGTTCGATTGGCGGCGAGGCTTCAAGTTCTCGACGTATGCCACGTTCTGGATTCGACAGTCGATCGGTCGGGCCCTCGACCAGAAGGCCAGCCTGATCCGCCTTCCCTCCGACCGCTCCGCCTCGCTGCGGGCCGCGCTTCGGCACTCGGGCGGCGACACCGATGGGCTGGACGACGAGAACGCCTGGCTGCAGCGGGTGAGCACCCCGACATCGCTTGACAAGACGGTCGGAGACGACGGCGACAGCACCCTCGTGGACCTCATCGCCGACGCAGCGCCCGGTCCGGAGCACCATGCGATCGAGACCGATCGCCGGGACATGATCATGCGGCTCCTCGAGCGGCTGGATCCCCGGGCCCGCCATGCGGTGGCGCGGCGCTTCGGTCTGCTGGACGGGGAGACCCACAGCTACCGCGAGGTGGGCGAGGAACTCGGTGTCACCGCCGAGGCGGCCCGCCGCTTGGTCAAGCGTGCCGTGGACGAACTCCGCGAGGACGCGCTGGCCATCGTGGCGTAGCCACGCAACAGCATCGTGGCGTAGCCACGCAACAGCAACGCGAAGACACCTGGCGTCGCGACACATAACCGCCTTGGTTCACCCAGGTGCGAGCGGTCAGACTTGAAGGGTGACAACCACCTGGCATCCCGGTTCCTGGACTGACCGCCCCGCGGGGCAGCAGCCCGAGTGGCCCGAACTCGGCGCGGTCGACGAGGCCCTCCACGAGCTCGGAGCCCGGCCGCCGCTGGTCTTCGCCGGCGAGGCCCGCCGCCTCACCGATCAGCTGGCTCGGGTCGCGGCCGGGGAAGCCTTTGTGCTCCAGGCCGGCGACTGTGCGGAGTCGTTCGATCTGAGTTCGGCCGACGCGATTCGCGACAAGCTGAAGATCATCCTGCAGATGGCGGTGGTCCTGCAGTACTCGGCGGGCCTGCCCGTCGTGAAGATCGGCCGGATCGCGGGCCAGTACGCCAAGCCGCGGTCGAGCGGCACCGAGACCCGCGGTGACGAGACGCTGCCGAGCTTCCGTGGACACATCGTCAACGACACCGGCTTCGATGAACCGTCGCGGACGCCCGATCCGGGCCGTCTCCTCCAGGCGTACAACACCAGTGCGGCGACGCTGAACCTGCTGCGGGCCTTCACCCGTGGCGGTTTCGCCGACCTGCGCCAGGTACACAACTGGAACCAGGAGTTCGTCGCGTCGAGCCCGGTCGGACGGCGCTACGAGACGCTGGCCGACGGCATCGACCGGGCTCTTCGCTTCATGAGCGCTAGCGGGCTCGACACCGACGATGCGGCGATGCGGCAGGTCGACCTCTACACGAGCCACGAGGCGCTCCTTCTCGGGTACGAGCAGGCGCTCACTCGGCAGGACAGCATCACGGGCGACTGGTACGACTGCTCCGCTCACATGCTGTGGATCGGCGAACGCACCCGCGAGCTCGATGGCGCCCACGTCGAGTTCCTGCGCGGCGTCCACAATCCGATCGGCTGCAAGATCGGGCCTACCACCGACCCCGACGATGCCGTCGCTCTGTGCGACGCGCTCAACCCCGACCGGGTCCCTGGGCGCTTGACCCTGATCAGCCGCATGGGTGCGGGCAGGATCGCCGATGCGCTTCCGCCCCTGCTGCGGGCGGTCACCGACGCCGAGCACCCCGTGGTGTGGGAGTGCGACCCGATGCACGGCAACACGTACTCCACCGACGACGGCGTGAAGACTCGCCACTTCGACGAGATCATGCGTGAGGTGGGCAGCTACTTCGAGGCACATCGGTCCGAGGGGACCTGGCCAGGCGGCATCCACTGCGAGCTGACCAACGACGACGTCACCGAGTGTGTGGGCGGGGGCGACGACCTCACGCCACATCAGCTTGGCGATCGCTACGAGACGATGTGCGACCCGCGGCTCAACGGCCGCCAGAGCCTCGATCTCGCGTTCGGCGTGGCCGAACTGCTGCAGAAGATCTGAGTCAACCGACCCACACGTCGAGAGCGCCGCGGGCCGCCACACCGCCGCGTGCCCATGCCAGCTGGCGGCCGCCATGGGACGACAGCGACAGGACCATCGGCGTACCGATTGCACCCGATGCCTCAAGCGACTCCGCCACACCGAGGTAGCCGATCTCGCTCCATCGGAGCGCGACGACAGCCTCGGGCCTCGCAGCAAGCGATTCCGCTCCGAAGGTGCGCCAGTCCAGCTCGATCGTCAACGTGTCGCCGCGACGGACGGCGATCCCCACGAGGTCGGCGTCACCCAGCGAGATGATCCGGCAGCGGCTCTCGTCGCCATCGCATGACGTCGCCTCTGCGACATGGCGCAGCGTCCCGGTGACCGCGAATGCTCGAGAGGACTCGATGTCGAGGAGGTCCTCATCGCGGACCGGTTCGAGTTCGGTGAACGCCAGGTCGGCCACCAGTTCCGTTTCGAACGCGAACGCTCCACCGCCGTCGTCGTACGACCACCTCAGCGTTCCCTGAGGAATTCCCCCGAGCGCGAGCGGGATCGCGGGCACGATCGAGATGTCGCGCGACTCGGCCTCCCCAGCGGTGGCCGCGGGAACGTCCTGGATCACGGGGGAAGCGTCGTCGAGAGCCTCCGCCGTCCGCACGCACGCAGTCACGGCGAAGCTGAGTGCGAGCGCGAGAGCGCTCCGCCGGCGTGATCCGATCACTCACTGCCCGTCGGCTGTGCCGCCCTCGGGCCAAGTGAACTGTCACCGCCACGGCTCGTCGCCCTTCGGGCTCCTCGCTCGTGGAGTGGTCGAACCCAAGCAATCAGGCCAGGTGATCGACAAATCCTTCGAGCTGGCGGAGGTTGCGGCACTCGAAGGTGCCGTCACAGTGCGTCGAGTACTCGCTGATCACCGAGTCGCCGGTGTCCCAGTAGGACCGCGGCTCGGGGTTGAGCCAGAAGACCGAACGCGCCTTTTTCTGCGTCTCCTTGAGGATCCAGGCGTTGGTGGCGTGGTAGTTGTTGCGGGCGTCTCCGAGGAACATCACCGTCGACTTGGAGTTGACCTCCTTGCCGAAGTTCTCCCAGAACACGCTGAACGCGTGACCGTAATCGGAGTGACCATCCACCCACACCACGTCGGCCTCGGTGTTGACCCGATGGACCGCGTTGGTGATGTCCTCCTCGTTCTGGAACATGTGCGTCACCTCGTCGAGTCCATCGATGAACACGAACGAGCGCACCTTCGAGAACTGGTTCTGGAGGGCGTACACGAGATGCAGCGTGAACCGAGCGAAAGCCGCCACCGAGCCGGAGATGTCGGCCACGACGATCAGCTCGGGCTTGTTGGGCCGTGGGTTGCGGAACCGAGGTTCTGCGGGCACGCCGCCGTAGCTGAGTGACCTGCGAACGGTGGCGCGGAAGTCGAGCGGACCCCGCCTCTTGTGCCTGCGCTTGCGCGCGAGACGAGCGGCCAGCTTGCGGGTCAGCGGCTGGATGGCCTTGCGGATGTTGGCCATCTCCTCCCGTGACGCATGCATGAAGTCCACGTCCTCGGGAAGCGGCTTGCGGAGTGTCTTGGCCATCGCCTCGACCCCGCGATCGGCGACGAGACGGCGGCGGATCTCCGCTTCGATCTCACGCTTGAGCTGCTCGATCCGGTTCTCGAACTCCTCGCGCTGGAGTCGCTCCTGCAGCTGCGTCGGCTCGTTCTCGAGCCGGTCCATCGACTCCTCCATGAGCCGATCGAGCATGCCGTCGAGATCGAGGTTCCGCAGCGTCCGGTAGAGGTAGTAAGTACCACCGACCGGCCGACCGGGCTCCATGCCGGCGAACTGGGTGACCGCCGCGCGGGCCATCGCCTGCATCATCGCCTCGTTGGCGTCCATCAGCGCCTTGAAGAGCATCTCGGCGATCTCTTCGGGACTCATGTCCTCGCCAGAGCCAGGGCCGCCCTGGCCCTGTTGCTGCTGCATCATCTGACGCATCCACTCTTCGAGGTCGTCCTCGTCCCACTCGCCGTCGCCGTCCTCGTCGCCGACGCTGTACTCGGGACCGCGCAGGCTGAAGTAGACCTCGAAGACGGTCTCGAACGCCTTCCAGTGCTGCTCGTTCTTCACGAGCGTGGCGGCGAGGGCGTACTTGAACGCGTCGCGATCCTCGATCGGGATGTGGGTGATCGCCTCCATCGCGTCGAGGTTCTCGGTGAGCGACACCGGGAGGCCGGCGTTGCGCAACTCGACGACGAAGCCGCTCATCAGATCGAGCATCGGATCACGCCTCCAGCGTCAGTTCCTTCGCAGTCTTCTCGATGTCCGACTGGTATTTGAGCAGGATATGCAGCGATTCCTTGGCGGTGTCGATGTCGATGTTCTCGATGCCGAGGAGCACCAGCGTCCGAGCCCAGTCCAGTGTCTCGGACACCGAGGGGCTCTTCTTCAGTTCGAGTTGGCGGATCGAGCGCACGATCCGAGCCACCTGCTCCGCGAGGTTGTCGGAGATGCCCTCGACCTTGGTGACCACGATCTCCTTCTCGCGCTCGAGCTGGGGGTAGTCGATGTGGAGGAACAGGCAGCGACGCTTGAGTGCCTCGGACAGCTCACGGGTGTTGTTGGAGGTGAGGAACACCAGCGGGATCTGCGAGGCCTCGATGGTGCCGAGCTCGGGAATCGAGACCTGGTAGTCCGACAGGATCTCAAGGAGGAGCGCCTCGGTCTCGATCTCGACGCGATCGACCTCGTCGATGAGGAGAACGACCTTGTCCTCGGCGCTGATTGCCTCGAGGAGCGGGCGGGTCAGGAGGAACTCGTCATTGAAGATGTCGTCCTGGAGATCGGTCCAGTCCTCGTCGTTCTCGGTACCGCGATCGGCCTGGATGCGCAGGAGCTGCTTCTTGTAGTTCCACTCATAGAGAGCCTTGGCTTCGTCGAGACCCTCGTAGCACTGGAGACGGATG
>CAYUBX010000033.1:0-12300 GCA_964443165.1 uncultured Acidimicrobiales bacterium | reverse complement strand
CGGGCCGCAGCCAAGGCGGTCATCGATTATGCCATCCACCTGATCGTCGCCGACCCGACACCCGAAGCGCTGCGTGATCATCTTCCCGCCGCGGTCGAGGCAGGGGTGGCGTCGCTCAAGCTCTACATGACGTACGACCGCCTCATGGTCGACGACCGGCAGATCCTCGAGGTGCTCACCACAGCGCGCGCTCATGGTGCTCTGACGATGGTGCACGCCGAGAATCACGGGATGATCGGCTGGATGTCGGATCGGGTGGTCGGCGATGGCAACGTTCTGCCGCGCTACCACGCGGTCTGCCATCCGCGGCTTGCGGAGGCCGAGGCGATTCACCGGTTGGTGGCACTTGCCGAACTCGCCGACGCTCCGGTTCTCGTCGTCCATGTCTCGACGCCGGAGGGGATCGATGCGATCCGCCAGGCGCGTGCTCGTGGCCTCAAGGTGTTCGGGGAGACGTGCCCCCAGTACCTCTTTCTCACGAGCGACGATCTCGATCGCGGAGGGCTCGACGGCGCGATGTTCTGCTGTAGTCCGCCCCCACGCGACGAGGCTGCGCTAGTGGCGTGTTGGAACGGGGTGCTCGTGGGGTCGCTGCAGGTGTACTCGTCGGATCACGCACCCTTCCGGTTCGACGAGAGCGGCAAGCTCCCCAACGGGGCCCAGACGACGTTCAAGGAGATCGCCAACGGTGTGCCCGGGTTGGAGCTCCGGATGCCGGTTCTGTTCAGCGAGGGGGTCGCGACCGGACGGCTCACGCTCAACCAGTTCGTCGACATCACCTCGACCCAACACGCTCGGATCTACGGGTTGTACCCCCGCAAGGGAACGATCGCCGTCGGCGGTGATGCCGACCTGGCTGTCTGGGACACGGAGCGCGACATGGTGGTGACCGATGAGATGGTGCACGACAACGTCGGCTACACGCCCTACGCCGGCCGACACCTCACCGCGTGGCCCGAGACCGTCATCTCCCGGGGTGAGGTGATCGTGGAGGACGGCGAATTTCACGGCGAGCGTGGCCGCGGTGAGTTTCTCGCACGGCGCGGGCTTGACTCGGCGATAGCCCTCGGCCGCGACGTTCCCGAGATCACGCAGATGTCGAACTGGGGCACCCCGTTTCGTCGTTGAAGGGAGACTCGATGAGTCGTTCGATCACCATCGCCGCTGCCCAACTCGGACCCGTCCAGCTCGACGAACCGCGCTCCTCCGCCGTGGCTCGCCTGGTCGAACTCCTCCGCGAATCAGCGGCCCGGGGTGCGGACTTCGTGGTGTTTCCCGAGCTGGCGTTTACGACGTTCTTTCCTCGCTGGTGGTACGACGACGCCACCGCTGTGGACGACCGGTTCTTCGAACGAGACATGCCGTCGGCGGAGACCAGACCCCTGTTCGAGGAGGCGGCCCGCCTCGGTGTCGGTTTCACGCTCGGCTACGCGGAGCTCGCGTCGACGCCGCAGGGTGATCGGCGCTTCAACACGTCTGTGCTCGTGGCGCGCGATGGCTCGATCGTCGGCAAGTACCGCAAGATCCACCTCCCCGGTCATGCTGATCACAAGCCCGATGCGCCGTTCCAGCACCTCGAGAAGCGCTACTTCGAGGTCGGCGATCTCGGGTTCCCGGTGTATCGGTACGAGGACACCCGGGTCGGCATGTTGATCTGCAACGACCGCAGATGGCCTGAGGCCTTTCGGGTGCTCGGCCTTCAGGGGGCGGAGATCGTGGCCCTCGGCTTCAACACACCCTCGGAGAACCTCCACTACTCCGAACCCCCGTATCAGCGCGTGCATCAGCACCTCGTGATGGCTCAGGCCATGGCGAACATGAACGCGATCTGGCTGGTCGAGACGGCAAAGGCAGGGGTCGAGGATGGCTTCCGGATGTTCGGCAACTCGGTGATCGTCGCTCCCACCGGCGAGATCGCATCTCAGACCTCGACCGAAGAGGACGAGGTGATCGTGCACACGTGCGATCTCGACCTCGGCGCTGACCTGCGCCGCACGATGTTCAACCTGGCGGCGCATCGCCGTCCGGAGCACTACAGGCTCATCACCGAACGGGTCGGTGTGGAGGACACTCCGGCGAACTGATCTCGGCGCCCCGAACAGGGACCTTTGGCCCGGGACGCTCCGAAGGCGCCCGGTTACCCTTGAACCTGCGCACGACCATCGGATTCACCGTCACCTGGGGGCCCACATGACCGATCACGCTGTCGACGAACGACCTGCGGGAGCGCTCGGCTCCCCGGGCCACGACTACGACGTGGTCGTCATCGGTGCCGGTGTCGGAGGCCTCTACCAGATCAAGCGGCTCACCGATCTCGGCGTGAACGCCACCGTTCTCGAGGGCGATGACGACCTCGGCGGCACCTGGTACCGCAACCGATACCCCGGTGCTCGCTTCGATTCGGAGAGCTTCACCTACGGGTACTCGTGGAGCCAGGAGCTGCTCGACGAGTGGCACTGGACGGAGATGTTCTCCCCGCAGCCCGAGACCCTGAAGTACCTCAACTTCGTCGCCGAGAAGTTCGACCTTCGCCGGCACATCCAGTTCAACTGTCACGTCGCATCGATGAACTGGGATGACGATGCCGACACCTGGACCCTCCAGCTCCGGGACGGCCGCACGATCACCACGCGGTTCGTCCTCACCGCGATTGGCCCGCTCTCGATCCCGACGATGCCGCGCATCGACGGCATCGACGAGTTCGAGGGTGAGGCCTTTCACACCTTCCATTGGCCGTCGGACCCCGTTCAGCTCGAGGGCAAGCGCGTTGCCGTGATCGGCACCGGCGCGACGGCCATTCAACTGATTCCCGAGGTCGCCAAGGAAGCGGAGCACCTCACCGTGTTCCAGCGGCGACCCAACTGGGCGGCGCCGCTCAACAACCGCGACATCTCCGAAGAGGAGATGGCTGAGATTCGCGAGCGCTACGACGAGATCTTCGCGACGTGCGCCAGAACGCCAGGCGGGTTCGAGCACGAACCGGATCGTCGTGGCTTTTACAACGTCTCTCGTGAAGAACGGCTCGAACTCTGGGACCGGCTGTACGACAGCCCGGGCTTTGGCATCTGGCTGCAGAACTTCGTGGAGATCTTTATCGACGAAGACGCCAACGCCGAGTTCTCGGGGTACATCGCCGACCGCATCCGCGATCGGGTCGACAACCCCGAGCTCGCCGAAAAGCTGATTCCAACAGACCACGGTTTCGGCATCCAGAGGGTGCCGCTCGAGACCGGCTACTTCGAGGCCTACAACCGCGACAATGTGACCCTCGTCGACGCGAGCGCGACGCCCATCGAGCGCATCACCCGCACCGGGATCGAGACGAGTGCCGAGAGCTACGACTTCGACCTGATCGTCTACGCGACGGGTTTCGACGCCTTCACCGGGGCGTTCGACCGCATCGCCGTTACCGGCGTCGACGGCGGAATCCTCGCCGACAAGTGGTCCGGCGGCCCCGTGACGTACCTCGGGTTGCTGGTGCACGGCTTCCCGAACTTCGTGATGATCTCGGGCCCGCAGCAGGCGGCGACCAACTTCCCGCGAGGCGCTGAGCTCTCGGTCGAGTGGGCGACCGACTTCCTGCAGTACCTGTTCGAGAATGGCTACACCCGCTTCGACGCGTCAGAGGAGGCCGAGCAGGGGTGGTTCGACCACGTGGTCGACATGTACGAACCGCTCCTCCTCCGCACCGCCCAGAGCTGGATCACCGGCTACAACTCCAACCTCGACGGTCACGAGTACGGCAACACTCGGTACAACATCTACAACGGCGGTGGCCCGCGATACGCCGATCGCCTCCAGCAGGTCGCTCAGGACGGATACGAGGGCATCGACTTCGGCTGAGCCGACAGTGACGCGGCGGCCGATACCGTCGCCCCAATGGATCTCGACATCGAGTTCGTCAGATCGAACTTCCCTGCGCTGGCCGTGCTCGAGGAGGCAGACCAGGCATTCTTCGAGAACGCTGGCGGTTCGCTGAGCTGTCGGCACACCATCGACGCCTTGCACCGGTACTACACCGACACCAAGGTGCAGCCCGACGCGCCGTACCGACAGGCCACCGAGGCGGGGGCGGCGATGGCCCGAAGCCGGTCCCGCTGGGCGGAGGCCCTCGGGGTGACGTCAGTCGACGTGCACTTCGGGCCGTCGACCTCGTCGAACACATACGTCCTCAGCCACGCGATCGGCGCGACTCTCGGCCCGGCCGACGAGGTCGTCGTCACCAACCAGGACCACGAGGCCAACACGGGCGCGATTCGACGAGCTGCTGAGGCCGCCGGCGCGACGATTCGCGAGTGGCGGATCGATCCGATCACCGGCTTGCTCGATCTCGAACGGCTGCACGATCTGCTCGGTCCTGCGACACGGGTGGTGACCTGTCCCCATTCGTCCAACATCGTCGGGCTGGAGAACCCAATAGCGACCATCGCTGCCGCCGCCCACGAGGTCGGAGCGCGGGTGGTGGTCGACGGGGTGTCGTTCGCACCCCATGGGATTCCCGACGTCACGGCGCTCGATGCCGACGTCTACCTCTTCAGCCTCTACAAGGTGTTTTCCGTGCACCAGGGAGTGATGGTCACTCGCCGGGGGGTCCTCGACGAGCTTCCGAACCAGGGTCACTACTTCAACGCCACCAGCCCCAACGCTCGGCTGACACCGGCCGGGCCCGACCACGCACAGATCGCGGCGTCTGGTGCGGTGCTCGACTATGTGGAGGAGAGCCACCTCCACCACGGCGGGTCCGACGGGGACGATCTGGGTGTCGCGGCGCGGGCGGTGTCTGAGCTCTGGCGGGAGCGGGAGAGCGCAACCCTGCCGCCCGTGCTGGACCTGCTCGGTTCCTCGCCCAATGCGCGGCTCCTCGGCCCGAGCGAGCTCAGCCCCACGGCGCACCGGTGTCCCACCGTCGCGTTCCTGCCGTTGTCCAAGCCCCCTCGACAGGTTGCCTCTGAGCTGGTCGAACGTGGAATCATGACCGACGCGCACAACTTCTACGCCCGTCGCCTGATCGAGGCGCTCGACGTCGACGCCGACGCCGGCGTGGTGCGCGTTTCGTGGGTGCACTACACGAGCGACGCCGACGTCGATCAACTGCTGGAGGCGCTCAGCGCGGTTCTCGCCTGAGTCAGTGCGACGTGATGCGGTAGCGCAGCTCACCCTCCGCCGGGCGCGCTTCGGCTTTGCCGGTGAGCCGAAGGTGTTCGAGGTGAGCGAAGGTCTCGCTGTCGGCCATGGTTCCCCACGACCGCGGCTTGAAGAGGTGCTTAGAGTACTCCGGCACGGTGAGTTCGTTGTCGGGGGCGTGGACCGCCGCGTCCGTGAGGATCGCGAGGCGGTGGTGGTGATGTTCGACGATCTCCGTGGACCGCCCGGAGAGGTCGTGGAACTCGAGCCCGTGTGCGGGCAGCACCACCTTGACTTGGTCGAAGCTATGCATTCGTTCGAGCGAGTCGAAGAACTCGCCGAGCGGCTCGACCTGCGCGGTGATGCCAGAGATGTGTGGTGTGATCGTCGGGAGCAGGTGGTCTCCGGAGACGAAGATTCCCTCCGCCGAGTCGAGAAGGCACAGGTGATCAGCGGTGTGGCCAGGCGTGTACACGCTCGTCCACTCCCGGTCGCCGAGCATGATGATCTCGCCGTCGATGACTCGCTTCGACGGTTTCGGTGGCTGCCAGATCCTGGAGACCAGCAGCGGCAGGATGCGCCATCGGAAGCGCGCCTTCCAGTCGTCGTGGGGAGGGGGCCCGCCCCATGGGACGGGGCGGTCCCACGGTGAGTGACGCTCGCGCCCCGTTGCCTTCATGAGGGACTGCTCGATCCAGCCGAGCCGGACCTCGTAGTCCTTGTCGATCGCGATCTCGCGGACGAGATCGTCTTCTTCGTGTGGATCCCAGTACGACTTGAAGTTCTCGTGGGTGACCACCTCAGCGCCCGTCAGGCGACGGATGCGCCCTGCTGCTCCGTAGTGATCGGGATGGGAATGGGTCACCACCACCGTGTGGACACGATCGATCGAGAGCCCGGCCTCCTTGAGCCTCTTGCACAGGACGCGCCAGCTGTTGGAGTTGGGTGTGCCGGGGTCGATGAGCGCGATGCCGTTGCGGTCTTCGATGACGTAGCAGTTGACGTGACCCAGGCCGGGCAAGTTCATCGGCAGCTGGATCCGGAGCACGCCGTGCGCGACCTCCGCGACCTCGCGCTCGGGCGGGCGACGTTCTTCACGCACGGGACTCACAGAGCGAAAGGCTAGGACTCGGCGCCGCTCGATGCTCAGTCCGACCCGAACAGCACGTCGGCGTCGGCTAGTTCGGCGAGCTCGTCCTCGGTGTAGCCGACGTCGCGGAGGACCTCTCGGCCGTTCTGCCCGGGCGTCGGTGAGTGGCGGCGGATGGACGTCGGCGTGACGGAGAACCGGGGCGCAGGCGGGATCTGCCGGTACTGCCCGGCAACTGGATGCTCGGCGAGCGGGAGGTCCTCGACGAGCTCGTCGAGGGTGGCAGCACGGGTGGAGGGAACTCCCTCCACCGCGCAAAACGTCAGCCACTCGTCGGTGGTGCGTGTCGCGAGAATCACGGCGACCTCGGCGTAGAGGCTGTCGCTGTTCTCGATGCGGGTCTGTCGGGTCGCGATGCGGGGATCGTCGAGCAGATCCTCACGATCACCCGCCCGAAACAGGGCGTGATAGTGCGCGTCGGTGTACGGCAAGACGTTGATCCAACCGTCCGCTGTGCGCTGCGGCCGGCGCTCCGGGGTGAGGATGCGCCGGTAGCCGGCGGTGTCGAGGCGCGGTTCGGGAATCGCGCCGGCTCCGTGCTCGACGAGGACGAACGAGCGCATCACGTCGATCATGGGGATCTCGATGAACTGACCCTCTCCGGTGCGCTCCCGGTGAAACAGCGCGGCCATCACGCTGTTGGCGATCGTGAGACCGCTGACCTTGTCGGCGACGAGGGTCGGGAGCAGCGACGGCTCGTGGCCCTGGCGTTCGAAGAGCGCGCCGACCCCACTCGCCGACTGGATGATGTCGTCGTACGCGGGCGCGTCGGCCTTGTCTGAGTTGGAGGGGTAGCCGTGGGCCTGGCAGAAGACGATGTCGGGCCGAACCCCGGTCACGTCGTCGTAGGTGAGGCGGAGGCGTCCAAGCGGTCCCGGTCGCAGGTTGGTGACCATCACGTCGCAGGTGCGAGCGATGCGCAGACACGCGTCGCGCCCTCGAGGATCCTTCAGGTCGAGGCCGACGCTTCGCTTGTTGCGGAGCAGGTTCAGCGACACGCCGGACATGGACGGTGCCGGACCGGGTCCCATCGAGCGGTTGGTGTCGCCGGCGCGATCTTCGATCGTGATGACATCGGCGCCCAGATCGCCCAGGACCTGCGTCGACAGCGGTCCCATGATCACCGCCGTCAGATCGAGAACCCGCACCCCGGTCAGTGGGCCGTCAGCCACCCGCCACCTCCTCGGCGGCCCCTTCCTTGGCGGCCCCTTCCTCGGCGGCCCCTTCCTTGGCGGCCCCTTCCTCGACGGCCCCTTCCTCGACGGCATAGTCGTCGCCGTAGAACTTGGCGGTCGTGCGCGTGTGGAAGGTGATCACCCGGAGCGGGTCGTACTTGGGGTCGGGGAGGTGGGGGAGTACCTCGAGCATCTCGTCGGGACGGAGATAGGCGGCGAGCGGGAAGCTGGTACGGGCGCGCTGTGCCTGATCGGGATCGCGGGGTGGGCTGACCCGATGGGTGGTGCTCGGGAGGGTGTCGTTGGAGATCCGCTGGAGGTAGTCGCCGGTGTTGAGGATGATCGAGTCCTTCGGCGCGTCCATGCGCACCCATCGCCCCGTCGATGTGAGCACCTGGAGCCCTTCGACCGTCGGCGCGGGAAGAAGTGTGAAGACGTCGATGTCCTCGTGGCCGAGCAGCCGCCCGGCACCTGACTGAAGGTCGTCCATCGCGAGCGGTGGGTAGTAGTTGAGACGCTGACCGAAGTCGGGCCGGTCGAGACGGCTGTCGTAGCTGTGCGGGTCGGCACCGAGGAAGGTGAGGATCGCTCCCATGATCGGCTGGAAGAGTGGCAGCTCGGCTTCGATCAGTCGTCGAAAGCGCGGCTCGAGGTCTACCTCAGGCCAGAAATCCGCTGGATCGAAGTCGGGCGATCCGTCGAGATCGAACGCCGGGCGGCCGAACACCCATCCTTCGACGAGGTCGGGGTGGATGTCGCTCGTTTCCTTGATCGGGAAATAGCCTTCGCTCACCGAGCCGCGGCGGGCCGCCCGGTATCGCATCTTGTCCTCGAGGCTCGTCTCGGTGAAGAGTTCGGTGGTGGCATCCGCAGCGTCGACGAACAGGCGCGGATCCACGCCGTGCCCTTCGAGGATCGCGAACCCGATCTCGGACATCGCAGCACCGAGCTCGTCGGCGAACCGTCGACGATCGCGCTCGTCGCCGTGAAGAAGTTGTCCCAGGTCGAGGGTGGTGAAGCGAAACTCTTCGTCGAAGCTGTTCGCGTCGTCGGCGATCTCGGCGAGGTGGTAGTCGGGTTTGTCGACCTGGTCGAAGTGGGCGAACTCGTGGCTCGACGCCCGAGCGCCCCGCTCCTGATCGACCCGTCCTGCCATGACCGAACCGTAGCTCTATGGAGCCGCGACCCGAGAGGCGATGTACTGCCCGGTCGAGCCACGCCATCCCGGTGGCGACCACCTCCGCGCAGCGGGACTCGTCCGCAAACGCCTGGCGAGTGCTGATCACCAGCAGTCCGCCCTGCGATGAGCGCTCCTGATCCGGACGGGGATGGCCCCTTCCCCGACAACCCGGGAGGAACCGGCTGGGCTGTGCTCTCTCCCGGCCGATACGTTGACGCCATGTCGAGCAGCACGCCACGCGCCGAGGAGTTCGTTGCCGCAGTCGCCGAGCTCGGTTCGGTTTTCGAGGAGCGAGCGCACATCTACGACCGCGAAGCGTCGTTCCCCCACGACAACTGGACGGACCTCACCGAGATCGGCTTCCTCGGGCTGTGCATCCCCGAGCGCTATGGAGGACTCGGTGGGTCCTTCGCGGACTACTCGCTCGTGGCCGAAGAGATCGGCCGTCACTGCGGCAGTACGGCGCTGACCTTCAATATGCACACGGCGGGTTGTCTGCTTGCGGGCGAGCTCTGTGACGCCTTCGAGCTCGACGACGAGCAGATGACGTTTCTCGAACCGCGACGCGAGGCCCTCTTCGCGGACATCGTCGAGAACGGGACCATCCACTCGCAGCCGTTCTCCGAGGGGCTCAGTGGTCGGGCGACGAGAGGAATCGCGACAGTCGCCGAACCCGTCGAGGGTGGATTTCTCGTGTCGGGCAAGAAGATCTTTGCGTCGCTCTCGGACGCAGCCGGAATCCACGACATCGTCGCCCTCGTGCCCGGAGACGACCGGATCCGCTACATGGGTGTTCCCGCAGGTTCGGACGGCCTGACCATCACCGGTGACTGGGACCCGCTCGGAATGCGCGGCACGGTGTCGAAGACGCTCGTCTTCGACGAGGTGTTCGTCCCCTCGGAGAACGAGTGGATCCCGCCGGGTGTGTTCAACCTGCTGTCGAGCCGGTTCCCGTTCTTCTACATGACGCTGTCGTTCGCCTACCTCGGGCTGTGTCGCGGGGTCCTCGACTACACGCAGAGCTACCTGCGCGGCGATATCGATGGGAACTCTCGGGCCGCGCATCCCCAGAAGCAGGCGGCCTGGGCGGAGATGAACATCACGTACCAGCAGGCGAAGGCGCTCTGCCGCTCCGTCGTCGATCAGGCGGTCGTCGATCCCCATCCCGACGTGGTCCAGGCCGGCTGGGCGTCGATGGTCGCCACCATGGAGGCAGCCCCGGAGCTGGCGTCGACAGCCATTCGGGCGTGCGGCGGCCGCTCGATCCTTCGACCCCAGCCACTCGAACGGCTCTACCGCGACGCGAGGTGTGGAGCCACCATGCTGCCGTGGTCTGTTGAGGTCTGCCTCGCCCGACTCGGTCAGTACGGCCTGTCGGACGACGACGAGCGCGGGTACGCCTGACCGCTTCGGACGTGCCGATCAGAAATGATCGGCGGACGCGAGCTCCCAGTCCTTGCGCCACCCGTCGTCGAGATCACTGTCGCCGATCAGAAGAGCGAGCGGCTCCATGCGGAACTCGTCCGCGACGGACACGAGGCTGCCGTCCGCCTTGCGCTGCATAATGAGCGAGGGCGTCACCTCGTCGGGGTGCTCGAGCCCGGCCCCAGCCAGCAGTTCGAGGTAGCCCTCGATCGTGGCGCGATGGAAGCGGTGAACGCGGTCAGCTTTCTGTTCCACCACCAGCGCCCGCCCTCGCCGTGGGTCCTGGGTCGCGATGCCGACAGGACACTCGTTGTTGTGGCATTTGCGCGCCTGGATGCATCCGAGCGCCAGCATCATCGGGCGCGCCGCGTTGCACGCATCGGCGCCGAGCGTCTGCATGCGGACGAGGTCGAAGCCGGTGGACACCTTGCCCGTCGCGATCAGCCGCAGCCGCGAACGCAGACCCGTCGCCACGAGGGCTTGATGCGCGAGAGACAGCCCGTCTTTCAGGGGGAGACCAACCGAGTTGGTCAGCTCGAGCGGTGCCGCGCCGGTGCCGCCCTCCGAACCGTCGATGGTGATGAAGTCCGGGGTGGCGTCCGCCTCCAACATGGCCTTGCAGAGCGCAAGGAACTCACGCCGACGTCCGACACAGATCTTGAACCCCACGGGCTTCCCTCCTGCGAGGCTGCGGAGCTCGGCGACCCACTCGATGAGCTCACGTGGCGTGTCAAACGCGGTGTGGTACGCCGGTGAGATCACGTCCTTGCCGAGTGGGACACCGCGGATCTCTGCGATCTCCGGTGTGAGCTTCGCTGCGGGCAAGATGCCGCCATGACCGGGCTTGGCGCCCTGCGACAGCTTGACCTCGACCATCCGTACCGTGAGAGTCGCTGCCGTGCTGGCGAACCGTCCCGGGTCGAAATGGCCACCGGCGTCCCGGCAGCCGAAGTAACCCGTTCCGACCTGCCACACCAGATCGCCACCATGCTCGCGGTGGTACGGGCTGATCCCACCTTCGCCGGTGTTGTGCGCGAAGCCACCCTTGTGGGCCGCGAGATTGAGCCCCATCACCGCGTTGGCCGACAGTGCGCCGTAGGACATTGCGGAGATGTTGAGCCGTGATGCCTCGTAGACCTGGCCGGTGCCTTCCTGACCGAAGGGGACCCGCGGCTCTTTCGCGAGCTGCGGCACGGGCCGCATCGAGTGGCTGAGGAGCTCGTGCCCGGGTTCGTACACGTCGATCTGGGTGCCGAAGGGAACCTTGTCGTGGTCGCCCTTCGCCCGCTGATAGATCACGGCCCGTGTCTCGCGGTCGAACGGGGTGCCGCTCGTGTCCGACTCGACGAAGTACTGCTGGATCTCCGGCCGGATGTACTCCGCAGCGAAACGCGCCCACCCGATGATCGGGTAGTTGCGCATCAAGCTGTGCTTGGTCTGAGTGAGGTCGTGGATGGCGAGGGCCAGCAGGGCCAGCGATACCACCAAGACGGGCCACAGCGCCGCGGACCAGAGGATCCCCACTGCGCTGGTGGCGACCAGGACGATCAGTGCGCCGACGATCGAGTTGCGTGACGTCATGAGCTCGGAGCTCCTGTTCGGTCGCGCGGTTCCCACGCCGTCCCCCGGTTGCGGCACCGGTCCTGCAGCACGTGCTGCTCGAGGCCGAGCGCGCTGCCGACCGAGCTCACGATGGGCTCCCGGGTTCCTGCGCGCGACGGTTCACGGCCCCCCATCGGCATCGGTCGCAGGACCATGAGCCAACGGCCTCTGGTGGTGAGATCGGTAGGTGGCGCCGCGTTTCTGAGCCCTTCGTTCGAGATCGAAGAAGTTGTCCAGCACTGACGGATCTCCGTCGCCCCGCGACCCCGAGGAAGGGACCGAGCGCCCCTGATCCTCGGGTTTGCCCGATTGTGGGCGGGGTTGACCAGAGCATCAGACGGGCGGAATGGGCCCGAATGGCGCTCCGTCCCCTTGGACTTTCGCGACCAATCGCTGAACGACGGAACCTGTCGACCGATCGTTGAACTATGTCCGAGCACCTCCTCGAACGCCCGACGTTCTCCAGCAGCGATCGGGTGCTCGCCAAATCGGTGGTCCGTCCCTTCCAGCGCTTCATGCATCAGGAAGCGAGTGGCGGGATCGTCCTCATCATCGCGACCATCGTCGCTCTCGTGTGGGCCAACTCCGGCTGGAGTTCGGCCTACAAGGACCTGTGGCACACCCACGCCGCCTTCGGTATCGGC
>CAYUBX010000032.1:6365-12333 GCA_964443165.1 uncultured Acidimicrobiales bacterium | reverse complement strand
CCCGACGCTCACCTTCCACACCGGCCAGGAGCTGACCGTGGATGGGGGATACACGGTTTTCTAGCTGCCGATGCAGACTCTTCCGGACCGCTTGCGGGCCTGTGGGGTCACCCCGCGAAGTTGAGCAACATCGATGCCTGACACCGATGTTGCTCAACGACCTGTTGATCAGACGCGTTCGATGATGATGGCGGGGGCCATGCCGCCGCCGGCGCACATGGTGATGAGGCCGAACTGACCGTCGGTGCGCTCGAGCTCGTCGAGGCAGGTGCCGATCAGCATCGCGCCGGTGGCCCCGATGGGATGCCCGAGTGCCATCGCGCCGCCGTTGGGGTTGACCTTGTCGCGGTCGACGTCCATCTTGCGCATGAACTTCTCGGAGACGACGGCGAAGGCCTCGTTGACCTCGAAGATGTCGATGTCGTCCGTGGTGAGGCCGGCGCGGGCGAGCACCTTCTGCGCAGCAGGAACCGGCGCGTTGAGCATCAGTGTCGGGTCGTCGCCCATGTTGGCCGTGGCGACAACGCGAGCGCGTGCCGTCAGGCCGTTGGCCTTTGCGTAGTCGCCGCTGGCGAGAAGGATCGCCGCAGCGCCGTCGACGACGCCCGAGCTGTTGCCGGCGTGGTGCACGTGCTCGATCTCGAGGCCCGGGTACTTCGCGGTGATCATCTCGCGGAAGGTGCGCGTGTTGGAGTCGTGCTTGTAGTCGGCGAGCTGCGGGAAGCTCGGCGACAGCTGGGACAGCGACTCAGCCGTGGTGCCGGGGCGAGGGAACTCCTCGCGGTCGAGCGCCACGGATCCGTCCTCGTTGTAGACCGGGATCAGGCTGCGGTCGAAGCGGCCCTCTTTGATCGCCACCTCCGCCCGGCGCTGCGATTCGGCGGCGTGCTCGTCGAGGGCCGTCCGGGGGATTCCGTCCAGCGTGGCGATCGCGTCGGCGCACACGCCCTGGTGCGACTGCGGGTGAAGGTCCTCGAGGTGATGGTTGCCCGCTCCCATCGGCATGATCCCCTTCTTGGGGAGCGACATCATTTCGCAGCCGCCGGACACGACGAGGTCTTCCATCCCGGCCATCACGGCCTGGGCGGCGAAGTTGGTTGCGGTGATGCCCGAACCGCAGAAGCGGTCGAGCGTCACACCACTCGCAGTGATGTCGAAGCCGGCATCCAGCGCAGACATGCGACCGAGGTCGCCCGACTGCTCCATGACCTGGCTGCTGGTGCCCCACACCACGTCGTCGACGTCGGCGCTGTCGAAGTCGTTGCGCTCCCGAAGCGCTTCGAGCACGGTGCGCCCGAGGTGCTGGGGATGCAGGTGGGCGAGGGCGCCCTTGCCCTGCTTGCCGATGCCACGGGGGGTGCGGCAGGCGTCGATGATCAGGGTCTCGGCCATGGTGTGCTCCAGTACGACAGCGTGAGGGACCGCTCCGAGGATACTCGGCGGCCTACCCGAGGAGCCCGTACGCCCCGATCCACAGGGTGCACCGCTCCTCGAACCATTCGGCGAAGCCTGAGTGCGGACCGGTCAGCGCATGCCACCCGGGAGTGTCGAGCGGATGCATCCCGGCGCCTGCCACTACCCGAGGACGTCCTTGGAGATGATCGTCTTCATGATCTCCGAGGTGCCGCCGTAGATCGTCGCGATCCTCGCGTCGACATACGCCCGCCCGATCGGGAACTCGGTCATGTACCCGTACCCGCCGAACAGCTGCAGGCACCGGTCGATGACGCGGTTCTGAAGCTCGCTTCCCCAGAGCTTGGCCCGGGCGGCCTGTGCCTCGGACAGCTCGCCTGCGTTGAGCTTGGTGATGCACTCCTCCATGAAGGGACGGGTCACCTCGAGCTCCGTCGACATGTCGGCCAGCTCGAACTTGGTGTTCTGGAATCCGGCGATCGGGGAGCCGAACGCGGTGCGTTCCTTCGTGTACTCCACCGTCCATGCGAGCGCGGCCTCCGCAGCGGCCAGCCCGTAGAGGCCGATCGACAGACGCTCCTGGGCCAGGTTGGCGGTGAGGTACTCGAACCCGCGCCCCACCTCGCCGAGCACGTTGGTCGCCGGAACCCGAACGTCGCTGAAGAACAGCTCAGCCGTGTCGGCAGAGTGCTGGCCGATCTTGTCGAGGTTGCGCCCGCGTTCGAATCCCTCCATGCCGCGTTCGACGACGAGCAGCGAGAACCCCTTGTGGCCTGCATCGGGGTCCGTGCGACACACGGTGATGACCAGATCCGAGTTGATGCCGTTGGTGATGAAGGTCTTGGCGCCGTTGACGATGAATTCCTCGCCGTCGCGAACAGCTGTGGTCGCGATGCCCGCGAGGTCTGAGCCGGTGCCCGGCTCGGTCATGGCGACCGCAGTGATGAGTTCGCCCGACGCGATGCCGGGCAGCCAGCGCTCGGCCTGCTCCTCGTTGCAGTACGAGATGAAGTACGGCGAGGTGATGTCGTTGTGGAGCGAGATTCCGAGCGCTCCGCCGCCGATGCCCGCGTAGGCCATCTCCTCGTCGAGGACGGCGTTGAAGCGGAAGTCGGTGGTGCCGCCTCCGCCGTACTCCTCGGGGACCGACATCCCGACGAAGCCGTGCTTGCCTGCTTCGACGTAGACCTGGCGGTCCATGATTCCCTCTGTCTCGAACTCCTCGATGCGGGGCACGATCTCGTTCTCGCTAAATGCCCGGAAGCTCTCCCGAAAGAGCTCGTGCTCGTCTTCGTAGATCGACATCGACCTCGCCGTCTCCTCGTGCTGGTGCGGCAACGAGTTTGGCGCACCAGCCGGGAGTCCGCCCGCGCAGCTCACCTACACTCACGGGAAATCGGGACCTGCTCCTGGGGGACCCATGGCGATGGTCGAACCAGGGGAGATTCCCGCGCCGGACGAGAACAACGAATGGCGACTCGACACGCCCGGATCGACCGGATGGGACCGGTCGCCTCGTCCCGAGGCACCCAACAAGTACTTCATGGTGTCCACGGACGGTCATGCCCAGGAACCGTCCAGGCTGTGGTCCGAGCGGATCGATGAGAACTATCAGGACCGACTGCCCGGGGTGATCCTCGGCGCCAAGGGCGAGAAGTACCAGACCACCGAGGGGTTCCGTCAGCCGCAACGCCTGCAGAACACGGTGTTCGAAGGGCAGGACCTGCTCCGCAATAAGGCGGGCTACACCCCCGAGGAACGCCTGGCCGATCTCGCCGCCGACGGAACGGATGCGGAGATCCTCTTTCCCAACAAGGGTCTGACGATGTGGGCGACGTCGGACTCCCAGTTCAGCCACGCGATGTGCCGTTGCTACAACGACTGGGCGTGGGAGGTGTACGGCCCCTACAACGATCGGCTCGCGCCCATGGCGTGTGTCGCTCCGGCGGCACTGGAGGAGACCATCGCAGAGATCGAGCGATGCGCCGACCTGGGCTTCCGGGGCCTGCAACTGCCGGCCAAGCCGGTGTGGGGTCCGCCCGATGCGGACGCGCTCAACTACAACCTGAAGGAGTTCGACGCGCTCTGGGCGTGCATCACCGAGGTCGATCTTCCCGTGACGTTCCACATCTCGACGGGACGTGATCCTCGAACCGCCCGCAGCCGCGGCGGCGCCGTCATCAACTACGCCGTTCACAGCCTGAGCCAGAACATCGAGCCGATCGCGAACCTCTGCGCCTCCGGGGTCGCCGAGAAGTTCCCGACGCTGCGATTCGGCTCTGTCGAGGCGGGGATCGGGTGGGTCGCGTGGGCGCTTCAGGCGATGGACGAGGCCTACCTCAAGCACCACATGTGGGTACGGCCGAAGCTCGACCTGTTGCCGAGCGAGTACTTCAAGCGTCAGGGCTTCGCGACCTTCCAGGAGGATCCCGTGGGCCTCGAGCTCGCGGAGACGTTCGGCCTTGTCGACAACTTCATGTGGGCCAACGACTACCCCCACCACGAGGGCAGCTGGCCCCACAGCGCCGAGGCGATCGAGAGGCAGATGGGCGATATGAGCGACACCACCCGGGCCAAGATTCTGGGCCTCAACGCGGCTGAGGTGTTCGGCTTCCCGATTCCGGACCGCTACCTGACGCACGACGACGCTCGTGCCGTCGCGGGGGCGCAGGCATGAGCGAGGTCCGATCTTTCACCATCGAGATCGCGGATGAGCAACTCGACGACCTGCAGCGACGCCTGGCGGCAACTCGGTGGCCCGAGCAGGAACTCGTCGATGACTGGTCGCAGGGCATCCCTCTCTCGTACACCCGCGAGGTCGCGGAGTACTGGGCGGACGGCTATGACTGGCGGGCGCGCGAGGCGCTGCTCAACCGGTTCGACCAATACGTCACCGAGATCGACGGGACCGACATCCACTTCATTCACCAGCGTTCACCACACGAGGACGCATTTCCGCTGCTCATCACCCACGGGTGGCCAGGTTCGGTGGTGGAGTTCCAGAAGGTGATCGAGCCGCTGACCAATCCCACTGATCACGGTGGCAGCGCAGCAGATGCTTTCCATGTCGTGGCGCCCTCGCTGCCCGGCTATGGGTTCAGCGGCAAGCCACCGGCCAACGGCTGGGGCGTCGAGAAGATCGCCGAGGTCTGGGCCGAGCTCATGGCCCGGCTGGGATACGACCGCTGGGGTGCCCAAGGCGGTGACTGGGGTGCTGCGGTCACGACGCAGGTGGGCCGTGACGCCGGTGCGGCTGGCGAGGGCAACGGCTGCATCGCGATCCACACCAACATGCCGCTCGGCCGTCCCACGGCGGAGGCCAAGGCCAACCCGACCCCCGAGGACCAGGACGCGTTCGCGAGCGGGGCCCACTACAACAACTGGGACTCCGGCTACTCCAAAGAGCAGAGCACACGGCCCCAGACGGTCGGTTACGGGCTCACCGACTCACCGGTCGGACAGATGGCGTGGATCATGGAGAAGATGTGGGCGTGGACCGACTGCGACGGGCACCCGGAGAATGCTCTCACCCGTGACGAGATGCTCGACAACGTGATGCTCTATTGGCTCACTGCCTCGGGAGCATCCTCCGCCCGCCTCTACTGGGAGAGCTTCGGCAACATGGCGGGCCGCGGGCGGGTCGAGGTGCCCACCGGTGTTGCGTCTTTCCCGCGCGAGATCATCCGCGCCCCTCGGTCGTGGTGCGAGGCCGGGTACAACCTCACCCATTGGACGAAGATGGAACGCGGCGGCCACTTCGGCGCATGGGAGGAGCCGGAGGCGTTCGTCGCCGATCTGCGGACCTTCTTCGGAACCGTCCGCTAGAGCCCGCCGGCCCATCGCCATGACGCATCGCCACCCGCCGCTCGCCACCGGCGTCGCATGGTCCGAGGAGCCCTATCACGTCGAGGTGAGCGTCGATCGCTACCTCGATCAAGCCGTCCTCGACCGTGAGCTGCAACGTATGTGGCCCCGGGTGTGGCAGATCGCCTGCTCGCTCGACCACGTCGCTCGAGCCGGCGATTGGTACGAGCATCGATGTGGTCCGTACTCGGTCCTCGTCGTGCGCGGCGACGATGGGGATCTCCGCGCTTTTCAGAACGTCTGTCGGCATCGTGGCAACACCCTGTGCCACGGAGCAGGGGAGGGGCTGTCGGAGATCCGCTGCGGCTTCCACAACTGGTCGTGGAACCTGGCTGGCGAGCTGCGAGAGGTCCCCTCACGCCGGGGGTTCGGTGCACTCCGCAACGAGGACCTCCCCCTGCTGCCCGCGTCGGTCGATGTGTGGGGCCCGCTGGTGTTCGTCAACCTCGATCCGGCGGCTGCCCCCCTCGGGGAGTGGTTGGAGGGTGTTCCCGGCGATGTCGAGTGGGTCGGCGTCGACGCCCCCGATAAGACGCGGAAGACGGAGAAGAAGGAAGCCGAGCCCGCAGCTTAGGGAAACACGAACAGCCGAACAATCGAACGACGAAGTAGCCCCGCCCTTCAACGGCGGGGCTTTTTCGTTCTTCAGGACCCACCGTGACGATAAGGATCACGATCGTGAGTCTTATCG
>CAYUBX010000032.1:0-6355 GCA_964443165.1 uncultured Acidimicrobiales bacterium | reverse complement strand
GTGGGTCGGCGTCGACGACTTTCGTTGCGGCGTCACCACCACCACGCCGGTGAGCTGCAACTGGAAGGTGGTGTCCGAGGGGTTCAGTGAGAGCTACCACGTGCAGGGCCTTCATCCCGAGATGCGCCCGTCGTTCGACGAGATCAACGCCCCGCAACACTTCTGGGATCGCCACGCTGTCAGCTATCAGACCTACGGCGTGCCGAGCCCGCGGTTGAACGATGTCAGCCACGTGGAGGTGTGGGACTCGTTCTGTCGGACTCAGGGCGGGCGGTTGGGCCTTCCTCCCGATCAGACCACCGAGATGCCCGATCTCGCCCCCGACGAGAGCGCCTACGAAGCCCTCGCCGCCGCGATCCGTCGCGATGCCGCCACCCGCGATGTCGATCTGGGCGGGTTCAGCGACGACGAGATCATGGGCTTCCGGCAGTACAACCTGTTCCCGAACGCCACGGTCCTGATCACCGCGGACTCCTTCAATGTGCTGGTGAGCCGCCCCTCGTCCGTCGTCGATCAGGCGGAGCTGTTCACCCTGCACTTTCGGCGATTTCCGCCCGACGCCGATGTAGGCCGGCCGACCGATGTGACGAACCCGCTGGACGCCGAGCGGCTCGGGCTGGTCTTCAATCAGGACGTTCGGGTCATGAACTCGATCCAACGCGGCATGCAGCAGCCCGGCCTCACGCACACGATCGTGTCGAGCGAGGAACGGCGGATCCTCAACACCCACCGGGTGATGGAGGAGTACCTGGGGAGCTGAGCCACCGCGCGATCCTGGAGGGATGAGCGGGACGTACCGGATGGCCCCCGAGGAGCGCGAGCGGGTGGCGGCACCCTTCGGTCAGGCCTGGACGCTTCCGCCGTCTGCGTATGTGGATCCGGCGGCTTGGGGGGCCGAGGCCGCCTCGATCTTCCGGCGTGACTGGGTCGCGGTGGCGCGGCAGGAGCAACTACCCGAGCCCGGCGACCACCTTCCACTGGAGCTGGCCGGCCAGCCGCTGGTGATCGTGCATGACGACGACGGGATGCTGCGCGCGCTGAGCAACGTCTGCATCCACCGCTCGATGACCATCGTCGAGGAACCGGGAAACAGCCGGTTCCTGACCTGCCCGTACCACCTGTGGAGCTACGACCAGCACGGACGGCTGCGCACCGCGCCGCTGATGGACGAGGTCACCGGCTTTGACGTCGACGCCTGCCGCCTGATGTCGTTTCCGCTCGAGGTGTGGGAGGGCTTCGTCTTCGTCTCTCTCGACCATAGGGCCGAGCCCCTCGGTCCCCAGTTGCGGCCTCTCGCCGAGCTTCTCGAACCGTGGTCGTTCGGCGACCAGGTCGTCGTGTCGACCGTCGACTTCGACAGTCCGTGGAACTGGAAGCTGTTGGTCGAGAATTTCATGGAGGCCTATCACCACATCGGGCCACACCGAACGACGCTGCAGCCTCGATACCCGGCTGCCGACAGCTACGTGCTCGACAATGACGGCGCTCCGTGGGCTGCGCTGCGCATGCCGGGCGACGGGGTCGAGCTGATCGCGGCGGTCGTGTGGCCCACCCTGCTCGTCGCGGCGTCGGAGTCCGGGCCGATCTGGTACCAGATGGAGGTCGACGCTCACGATCACTTCCATCTCAGGACCCACCTGCTCGGCGATCCCGATCACGTCGAGGATCCCGACTTCCAGGCGGCGTTGACCGGACGGACCGATGCGATGCGCTACGTCCACATCGAAGACATCGCGGTGAACGAGGGGCCCTGGCGGGGGTTGCGCTCACCGAGCGCCGCCCAGGGTCGGCTCGCGCCGCTGGAACTCGCTGTCTGGCAGCTCAACCAGCTGTGGCTCGATCGGGTGTGCCCGAGCTGAGCCAAGTTGAGTCACTCTGGTGTCTGACACCGAAGTGACTCAACTCCGGTTCGATGCGAAACGGGGGACGAGTTCCGCTGGGTCGATCGCCGAGTCCCAACCGTCGTCGCCGAAGAGCGACGCAGCGATACGCCCGAGTTCGTCGCTCGATTTCGCAGCAGAACCATTTCCAGCGCATGCGACGGCGAGGCGGTTCTCCTCGACCCACCCCACGAACGGGTGCGTGGTCGCGGTCGCCGTGACGACGCACGGAGCGCTGACGGCATCCGCCAGAGGCGCATCGGGCAGGAGGGCCCGGAGGTTTGCCTCGAGCGACTCGGCTTCGTCGGGATCGCCGTCGGTGTGGAACCAGTCGACCAGGTCGTCCGGGGCGAGGTTCTTCGAGGCGGTGTAGGTGCCACCGATCTTGATGCGCGTGATCCCGTCGGGGAATCGCACCGGCGGGACCCAGTAGATCTCGCTCACCCGCGTGTCCGGCGGGCCGTCGAGGATCAAGCTCGGGATCTCAGCAGCCGGTGGCAAGGCGGCCATGACGGTGGTGCGGGGTCGCCGTTCGACCTCGAGTTGTGCATCGATGAGATGCGAGCCGAACGCCCCGGTGGCGAGGAGCACCCGGTCGGCGGTGATCGATCCCCACGGTGCCGAGATCTCGAAGACCCCGTTGGATCGGGTGAGGCGGTCGGCGGCTTCGCTGATGATCGTCCCGCCGGCCTGGGCGGTCAGGAGTGTCTGCGCGGCGACGAGCCGGCGGGGGTTGATGTGCCCCGCGGGCGCGGGTTCGTGCAGTAACGGCTGATCAGAGGTGATGTGAATGCCGGTTGTCTCCCGGACCCACGCGCTGTCCACGCGGCGGGCACCCGATCCGAACGGGAGAGCCCGCTCGATCCACGCGTCGGCGTCGGGGTGGCCGGTGACGAGGCCGCACGGCGTGTGAAACTCGATGCCAGAGCGCAGCGCGATGTCGCGATACCGCTCGATCGCGTGGGCCGCGAGCTCACTCCACACCGCGGACCGACCCGCTATCCGGGTGATCCGCCCTTCGTCGGGATGGCTGTTGAAGGGCCCCTCGCTCGCCTTTCGGTCTGCCGGCTCCGGAGGCCCGATCAGGGTGACCCGTGTTCCCGCTTCTGCAAGATGGCGCGCGGCCGCAGACCCGATCATCCCGCGCCCGATCACGGCAACGTCGACGTGCATGCAGTCGGACGTTACGAGGTCGAGTCGTTCCGCGGGGTTTCGTTCGGAACGACTCGAGTTCTCCACCACGCGACCGTGACGCTCAGGAGACGGCGACGCCCTCTGGTCCCTCGGGAGGGCTCTGCCGCGGTGGGGCTGCGCTCAGGAGACGGCGACGCCCTCTGGTCCCTCGGGAGGGCTCTGCCGCGGTGGGGCTGCGCTCAGGAGACGGCGACGCCCTCCAGGCGCCCGTTCTCGCGCCAGTCCGACAGGATGCGGAAGAACTTGATCGGACCTGCGCCATAGGAGCCGGTGAAGAAGCCGTTCGGGTTCCCGGTCTTGCCCTCGTTGTTGTAGTAGCCGGGCGTGCATTCGGCCCGGAACCGCTCCCCGAGGCGGGCCTTGGAGGCCATCTCGTCCTGCCAGTCCTGTTCGCCCTCTGCGGTGCACTCGATCACCTCGCCGCCCTCGTCCTTGAGCGAGGAGAGCATGTAGGTGATGTGGTGCGCCTGTTCGTTGAGCGTCTGGGGCACCGACACGGTCACCGCACCCTGGGTGAAGCCCATGAAGAAGCAGTTGGGGAACCCGTGCGTCTGCATGCCGTGCAGCGTGCGCATGCCACCGGACCAGTGGTCCGACAGGGACTGCCCGGCGCGGCCCACGATGTCGTAGCCGGCACGCCGGGTGTAGGTCGTGCCTACCTCGAAGCCGGTCGCGAAGATGATGCAGTCGAGTTCGAACTCCTCGCCGTTGGCGACGAGGCCGGTCGGCGTGACCCGCTCTACGCCGCGGCCCTGGGTGTCGATCAGATGCACGTTGGGGCGGTTGAACGTGGGCAGGTACTCGTCGTGGAAGCAGGGGCGCTTGCAGAACTGGCGGTACCACGGCTTGAGCTTCTCGGCGGTCTCGGGGTCCTCGATGATGTCCTCGGCCCGGGAGCGAACGCCGTTCATCTTCGCGTAGTCAGCCATCTCGAGGAGCATCCCGTACTCCTTGCTGCTGAGCTTGCGGCCGAGCTTGCGGGCCGCCTCTTTGGCCTTGGCGCCCTGGAGGTTGCGGAAGATGTCGGTCCACCCGTCCTTGACCATGTCCTCGTCCTGGTCGCCTCCGCTGACCAGGATGTTGAAGTTGTCCATCCGCTCTTGCTGCCAGCCCGGCTCGAGCGAGGCGGCCCACTCAGGATCGGTCTCGTCGTTGTTGCGCACGTCGATCGACGAGGGAGTGCGCTGGAAGACGAACAGCTCTCTTGCCGATTCGCCCAGGTGAGGAATGCACTGCACTGCGGTTGCGCCCGTGCCGATGATCCCGACCCGCTTGTCGGCGAGGCCGGTGAGGTTCCCGCTGTTGTCGCCGCCCGTGTACTCGTAGTCCCAACGGCTGGTGTGGAAGGTGTGCCCCTCGTATGAGTCGATTCCGGGGATGCCGGGGAGCTTGGGTCGGTTGAGGGGACCGTTGGCCATGGCGACGAACTGCGCCTTCATCGCGTCGCCCCGGTCCGTATAGATGGTCCAGCGGCGATCCTCGTCGGACCACTCCATCCCGGTGACGGTGGTCTGGAGGCAAGCGTTGTCGTAGAGGCCGTAGCGGTGGGCGATGCTCTGGGTGTGGTCGGCGATCTCGGGAGCGAAGCTGTACTTGTGCTTCGGCATGTAGTCGAGCTCCTCGAGCATGGGGAGGTACACGTAGCTCTCCACGTCGCACATCGCGCCCGGGTAGCGGTTCCAGTACCAGGTGCCGCCGAAGTCGCCGCCCTTCTCGATCACCCGGATGTCCGTGAAGCCGGCCTCGCGAAGGCGGCCACCCATCAGCAATCCGCCGAACCCGCCGCCGATGATCGCCACCTCGACTTCGTCGAAGAGAGGCTCGCGCTCGAAGCGGTCGACGTACGGGTCGTCGACGTAGTTGGAGAAGTCGCCCTCGACCTGGATGTACTGCTCGTTGCCGTCGTCGCGGAGGCGCTTGTCCCGCTCGGTGAGGTACTTCGTCTTGAGCTCGGCGGGGTCGAAGTCGATGTCGCCGACGAGCTCGCGGAGGAGCGCGTCGTCGTTGAGCAGGGTGTTCTCATCGAGCGGCTTGTCCATGTCTCGATCATACCGCGGGATTCGAACTGGCTTTTGAAAATGGCGGCGAGACGTTGGGTGCCGCGGCGACGGACCACACAGGCGCGAGACTGCGCCCGATGAGCAGCGGCGACGATGGCGCGGCCGGCCACCCGCATGGCCACAGCCACGAGATGCCGGGTGGCTGGGACGCCTGGCTCGCCAACCCGGTCTTGCGGGTGATGCTCGGCCTGCTTGGGGCCGCGTTGCTGCTGACGCTGGCGGGGCTCGTGTGGCTGTGGCCGACCGGCGAAGGTCGCGACGCGGCCATCCAGCAGGCGGATCGGGTGGGTCTGGTCACCGAACGCCTCGAGGCAGAGGTCGTCTCCGTGAGCGACGGCCCGTGTTCGTACTCGACGCCCGACAACGAGCAGGACTGTCGGGTCATCACCGTCGAACCGAAGAACGGCCCGGACGAAGGAGCGGTCATCCAGCTGGCGGAGTTCAGCCTCGAGGAGTTCGGGTTCGCTCCAGAGGTGTCGCCGGGGGACGCGGTCATCCTGGGGTACGAGGACGGGACGGATTTCTACTTCTACGCGGACCGGGAGCGCCGGGGCACACTGCTGGTTCTGGCGGCTCTCTTCGCCGTTGTCGTCATCGCGCTGGGTCGTGGGAGGGGAGCGCTCGCGCTCGCGGCGATGGTGTTGACCATCGTCGTGCTGATCGGATTCGTCGCGCCATCGGTGCTCGATGGCAACGACCCGGTGGTGGTCGCACTCGTGGCCGCCTCGGCGATCGCCTTCGTGAGCCTGTACCTCACCCACGGCTTCACGCCCACCACCACGGTTGCGCTGGTCGGCACGTTGAGCGCGCTGACCCTCACCCTCGCGATCTCGTGGATCTTCTTCGAACTGGCGTCGTTCACCGGTCTCGCGACCGAGGAAGGCATCACGCTACCGATCATCATCGATGATCTCGATCTCTCCGCCTTGCTGTTGGGCGGTGCGATGATCGGCGCGCTCGGCGCCCTCGACGACGTGACGGTCACCCAGGTGGCGACGGTCGCCGAGCTCAAGCACCGCAGTCCGGCGCTCTCGACGACGGAGCTCATCTCGTCGGGGATCCGGGTGGGGCGCGAACACATCGCCGCCACCGTGAACACGCTGCTGCTCGCCTACGTCGGAGCGAGCATGCCCCTGCTGCTGTTGTTCAGCGTGTCGAACCAGTCGCTCGACATTGTCGCCAACTCGGAGCTGATCGCGGTGGAGATCGTGCGAACCCTGT
>CAYUBX010000031.1:0-12418 GCA_964443165.1 uncultured Acidimicrobiales bacterium | reverse complement strand
TGATGGTGATCCCGCGCTCCTGCTCCTGCTCCATCCAGTCCATCGTGGCGGCGCCATCGTGGACCTCACCGATCTTGTAGTTGACGCCGGTGTAGTAGAGGATGCGTTCGGTCGTTGTCGTCTTGCCGGCATCGATGTGAGCCATGATGCCGATGTTTCGCACGCGGTCCAGTGGGTGATTGCGTGGCATTGCGGTACTGCCTCGGGTTCTCGTGAATCAGGGGGTGGGGGATCAGAACGGGAAAGAAGTGCTGTCGCACTCGCGTCGGGACCCGACATCCAGTGTGCCGGGTCCGAGGCGCTCGCGGGTCGACAGATCGAAAGGCGTTACCAGCGGTAGTGGGCGAAGGCTTTGTTGGCCTCGGCCATCCGGTGGGTGTCTTCCTTGCGCTTGGCGGCCGAGCCGGTGCCGTTGCTGGCATCGAGGAGCTCGTTGGCGAGGCGCTCTGCCATGGTTCGCTCTCGACGCTCGCGAGCGAAACCGACGATCCAGCGGATCGACAGGGTGGTGGCACGGCGGGGGCGGACCTCCACTGGCACCTGGTACGTCGCACCGCCGACGCGGCGGCTCTTGACCTCGAGCTGGGGCTTGGTGTTGTCGACCGCGCGCTTGAGAACGCCGAGCGGTTCGCCGCCGGTCTTCTGCTCGATGATGTCTAACGCTTCATAGACGATGCGTTCTGCAGTCGACCGCTTCCCGCGCTGGAGAATCTTGTTGATGACCTGGGTAACGAGGGTGGAGTCGTACACCGGGTCGGCCGCGAGATCACGGCGGGGGGCTGCGCCACGACGGGGCATCTCAGCTCTCCTTCTTCGCGCCGTAGCGCGAGCGGGCCTGCTTACGGGAAGACACGCCGCTCGCGTCGAGGGCACCGCGGATGATCTTGTACCGAACGCCGGGCAGGTCCTTCACACGACCGCCGCGGACGAGCACGATGCTGTGCTCCTGCAGGTTGTGGCCTTCACCGGGGATGTAGGCGGTGACCTCGATCCCCGAGGTGAGCCGCACACGGGCGACCTTGCGAAGCGCACTATTGGGCTTCTTCGGCGTGTGCGTGTAGACGCGAGTGCACACACCGCGACGCTGCGGCGACCCCTTGAGGGCGGGCGTCTTTCCCTTGGCAGGCTTGGATTGACGGCCCTTTCGGACCAACTGCTGAATCGTGGGCACCAGGTACCTCGGAAGTGATGAATGGAGGCGGGTCGCAGAGCCAGCGGCGCGTAGAGGAGGCCGGCCCGAGACCAGAGAGCAAGCGTACGGGTCGAACCTCCGAAGGACAACTCGCGAGAGCGCGGAGCGTCAGTGTTCCTCGATGGCGGTAGCGATCGCGGCCAACATCGCCTGCTCGGAGGCCTGAACCACGAGGAGCGTCGAGTCGCGCCACACGAATGAAATGCCCGCGTCACCGTCGAGCACGGGGTCGAGGAGGCTCTCGACCGTCGACCGGAACGCGAGATCGGACGCGGCATCTTGGGTGAGCTGGACAGCGAGCACCGCCGCGACGCTCCGCCGCGCCTCGCCCAGCCCGATCGCGGCGACGTCCGACACGAACGGCCCCACTCGCGGCTCATCGGTGACGGCTTTGAGCAGTTGGTCGTTGGCGTTGTCGGACATACCGACGACGATCAGCCCCGATGGCCACTCGATCGCCTCGAGCAACGCCTGCGGAGCCGGGCCCTCCACCACGTTGGACGCGGGGGCGGAGCGTGTCGTCTCCGGAGAGCCTGTGGAGTCACCGCCTGTCCATGAGGAGCAGGCGGCTGCGCCGAGAACGACGGCGGCGAGGACCACCAGGATCCTCGCCGCTCGTCGTGTCATGGGTCTGGGGCCACAGCCCGACCAGCCGGGGCTACCCGGCGTCGCCGAGCCCGATCACGTCCGCACCGTTGGATCCGTTGTCAGCCGCGTCGCCCTCGCCACCACCGATGCTCGCCAGCCATTCCGCCGGATCTTCCTCCGAGGAGTAGAAGCCCATCGGGACGTAGTCGGGAGCGGTGGTCTCGATGTTGCGGTAGCGACCCTGACCGGTACCGGCCGGGATCAGCTTGCCAATGATGATGTTCTCCTTGAGACCCTTGAGATCATCGCGACGCGACTCGATCGCCGCCTCGGTGAGGACCCGGGTGGTCTCCTGGAACGACGCCGCCGACAGCCACGAGTCGGTGGCCAGCGAGGCCTTGGTGATGCCCATGATGACCGGGCGAGCCTCTGCCGGGCGCTTGTCCTCCTGGACCAGGTTGCGGTTGACCTCGGCGTAGACCCGCTGGTCGACCTGCTCGCCGGGAAGGAAGTCCGACTCGCCGGCTTCGCCCACGAGGACCCGTCGGGTCATCTGCCGGACGATCAGCTCGATGTGCTTGTCGTGGATCGACACGCCCTGCTCGCGGTACACCTTCTGCACCTCTTCGACGAGGTACTGCTGGGTCTCGCGCACACCGCGGATCTCGAGGAGTTCCTTGGGGTCGCGCGGTCCGTCGACAAGCGGGTCGCCGGCCTTGATCTCCTGGCCGTCGGTCACCGCCAGGCGTGCGATCGACGGAACGGTGTAGGAGTCCTCCTCGCCGTCGTCGCCAATGACCTCGATGACCCGGCCGCGTCCGTCGTCGTCCCCGATGCGGACAACACCGGTGCGACCCGCGAGAACCGCCTTGCCCTTGGGGCTGCGGGCCTCAAAGAGCTCCACGACACGGGGCAGACCGCCGGCGATGTCGCTCCCGGCCACACCGCCGGTGTGGAAGGTCCGCATCGTCAGCTGGGTACCCGGCTCACCGATCGACTGAGCAGCGATGACGCCGACGGCCTCGCCGACCTCGATGGTGTTGCCCGTGGCGAGCGAGCCGCCGTAGGCCTTGGCGGACACACCGAACTCCGAGTCGTCGGTAAGCGGCGACAGCACGCGCACCCGGTTGACCTCGGGATCGTCGCGCAGCTTGTCCATCTCCTCCTCACCGACGAGGGTTCCCGCAGGGAGCACCTCGCCGTCGGCGAGCGTGACGTCGTCGGCGAGACACCGACTGAAGAGCCGCGTGTCGAGGTAGGTGCGGCTGTCTGCGGTGTCGGGACCGATGTCCTCGAGCCACAGGCCGCGCACCGGGCCCCCACGTTCGAAGGGGTCCTCCTCGTTGATGATCAGCTCCTGGGCCACATCGACGAGGCGACGGGTGAGGTAGCCGGAGTCTGCGGTTCGCAGAGCAGTGTCGACAAGACCCTTGCGGGCACCCGGCGTGGAGATGAAGTACTCCAAGGTCGCCAGGCCCTCGCGGTACGACGACTTGATCGGGCGGGGGATGATGTCGCCACGGGGGTTGGCCACGAGACCGCGAATCGCCGCGATCTGACGGACCTGCATCATGTTTCCGCGGGCACCCGATCCCACCATCATCTCGATGGGGTTGAACTGGACGGCCTTGAGCTCGCGCTCGAGGCTGGCCCGGACCTCCTCGGTGGCCGAGGTCCAGATCTCCACCTCTTTCTGCCGGCGCTCACCATCGGTGATAATGCCCCGACGGAACTGGGTCTCGACCCGCTCGGCTTCGCCCTCGTAGCGCTCGAGGATCGCCGCATTGTCCGGCGGCGTCCGCACATCGTCGATCGAGATCGTCAGACCCGAGACCGAGGCGTACTCGTAACAGATGTCCTTAATCCGGTCGAGGCTCGCCGCCACGTCGCTCGTGCGGTAGTCGTCGGACAAGTCGCGCACGATACGTCCGAAGTCACCCTTCTTCACCGCGGAGTTCACGTACGGGAACGAGTCGGGCAGCGTCGCGTTGAACAGCGCCCGACCAGCCGTGGTGGGCTCGTACCCGTCCTCGGTGGCCAGCTTCTCCGTGCGCCAGATGATCGGCTCGTGCAGGGTCACGCTACCCAGCGCCAATGCCTTCTCGATCTGGTGGAGGTGCTTGAACTGTGGATTCGGCCGCTCCTCGGTGGGCTCGCGGAGCTCGGTGAGGTAGTAGCCGCCAATGATCATGTCCTGGCTGGGCACGGTCATCGGGCGTCCGTCGGCGGGCGACAGGATGTTGTTGGCCGACAGCATCAGCACTCGCGCTTCGGCCTGGGCCTCAGACGAGAGCGGCAGATGGACCGCCATCTGGTCGCCATCGAAGTCAGCGTTGAACGCGGCGCACACCAGCGGGTGCAGCTGGATGGCCTTGCCCTCGATGAGGACCGGCTCGAACGCCTGGATCCCGAGGCGGTGCAGGGTGGGAGCGCGGTTGACGAGCACGGGGTGCTCGCGAATCACCTCGTCCAGGATGTCCCAGACCTCGGCGCTCTGCTTCTCCACCATCTTCTTGGCGGCCTTGATCGTCGTGACGTAGCCGCGCTCTTCGAGCTTGTTGTAGATGAACGGCTTGAACAGCTCGAGCGCCATCTTCTTGGGAAGACCGCACTGGTGCAGGCGCAGCGTCGGGCCGACCACGATGACCGAACGGCCGGAGTAGTCGACGCGCTTGCCGAGCAGGTTCTGGCGGAACCGGCCCTGCTTGCCCTTGAGCATGTCGGACAGCGACTTGAGGGGCCGGTTGCCCGGACCGGTGACCGGACGACCGCGACGTCCGTTGTCGAACAGCGCGTCCACCGCCTCCTGCAGCATGCGCTTTTCGTTGTTCACGATGATCTCGGGTGCACCCAGATCGAGAAGCCGCTTGAGGCGGTTGTTGCGGTTGATGACCCGGCGGTACAGGTCGTTCAGGTCGGAGGTCGCGAACCGACCACCGTCGAGCTGCACCATCGGCCGCAGCTCCGGCGGGATCACCGGGACCGCATCGAGGATCATCGCCCGCGGATCGTTGATCCGACGGCCGTGTTCGTCGCGACGGTTGAACGCGGTGAGGATCTTGAGGCGCTTGATGGCCTTCTGCTTGCGCTGAGCGGAGAGCGGCTTGCGGCCGTCGGCGGCATCGATCGCGTCGCGAAGGAGGGTCTCCTCTTCGTCGAAGTCGATGCGCTCCATGAGCTGCGTGATGGCCTCGGCGCCCATCCCGCCCTCGAAGTACTCGCCGTAGCGGTCCTCGAGCTCACGCCACAGCAGCTCGTCCTCGAGGATCTTGCGGCCGTGGAGGCCCTTGAACTCGTCGAACGCCCGCTGGACGAGCTCCAGCTCCTCGGTGTACTCGGCGCGCAGAGCCTCGACGTCTTTCTCCGCATCGCGGCGACGGCCCTTGAGGTCCTTTTCCTTCGCGCCTTCCTTCTCGAGTGCGCCGAGCTCAGATTCGAGCTCCTGGAAGCGGCGCTCGATCTCGACGTCGCGCTCCTTCTCGATCTCGTCGAGCTCTTCGCGCATCTCGGCCTCGAGGCGCGGAAGATCCTCGTGGCGCTTGTCGTGGTCGACCCAGGTCACGAGGTTGGCGGCGAAGTAGATCACCCGCTCCAGCTGCTGGGCCTTGAGCTCCTCTTTGATCTGGTGACCGGTGTGCTGGTAGGCGAGCCAACTGGGGGTGCGTCGCAGGTACCAGATGTGAACCACGGGAGCGGCGAGCTCGATGTGGCCCATGCGCTCGCGACGCACCTTGGAGCGGGTGACCTCGACGCCACAGCGCTCACAGATGATGCCCTTGAAGCGCACCCTCTTGTACTTGCCGCAAGCACACTCCCAGTCCTTTGTGGGACCGAAGATCTTCTCGCAGAAGAGCCCGTCTTTCTCGGGCTTGAGCGTGCGGTAGTTGATGGTCTCTGGCTTCTTCACCTCGCCGTTGGACCAGGTGCGGATGGCATCGGCGGTGGCCAGGCCGATGCGGATATCGGAGAACTCGTTGACGTCGATCATGTGTGTCTCTCGCTGGATAGAAGGTGGACGAACTGACTGGGGGCGTGAGCTGACTAGACCCGTTGTCTCCGCAGTTCGTCCTCTTCGTCTGTTCCTCGTTCTGGCCTGCTGATGTCGATGCCGAGGCTCTCTTCCGCACGGAAGACGTCCTCGTCGAGACCCTGCATGTCGATCTCCTCGCCGGCGAGGCTCATCACCTCGACGTTGAGGCACAGGGCCTGCATCTCTTTGATGAGCACCTTGAAGCTCTCGGGGATGCCGGGCTCGGGAATGTTCTCGCCCTTGACGATCGCCTCGTACACGCGCACGCGGCCGAGCACGTCGTCGGACTTGATCGTAAGCAGCTCCTGCAGGCAGTAGGCGGCGCCGTATGCCTCGAGGGCCCACACCTCCATCTCACCGAAGCGCTGCCCACCGAACTGGGCCTTACCGCCGAGCGGCTGCTGGGTGATCATCGAGTAGGGGCCCGTGGAGCGGGCGTGGATCTTGTCGTCGACCAGGTGGGCCAGCTTCAGGATGTAGCTGTAGCCGACCATGATCGGCTGGTCGTACGCCGCGCCGGTCCGGCCGTTGTAGAGCACGGCCTTGCCCGCGTCGGTCATCAGCCGATCGCCGTTGATCGCCTCGGGCCGCAGCTTGATGAGCGCCTGCTGGATGGTGGGATGAGCGCCTGCGGCCTCCTCCTCGTCCCAGTTGGCGCCGTCGAACACCGGCGCGGAGATGAACACCGACGGCTCGGTGCGCGGGCGGGTCTTGCGCTCGCCGTTCATGACCGGCTCGTTGCCGACCATCGAGCCCTCGTGTTCCCAACCCCAGCGAGCCGCGTAGCCGAGGTGCGCTTCGAGCACCTGGCCCACGTTCATCCGGGAGGGGACGCCGAGCGGGCTGAGGATGATGTCGACGGGGGTTCCGTCGGCCATGTACGGCATGTCCTCGATGGGCAGGATCTTGGAGATCACTCCCTTGTTGCCGTGGCGGCCGGCGAGCTTGTCGCCCACGCTGATCTTGCGCTTCTGGGCCACGTACACCCGGACCAGCTGGTTGACGCCCGGGGGCAGCTCGTGGTTGTCGTCGCGGCTGAACACCTTGATATCGGTGACCACCCCGTTCTCGCCATGGGGAACCTTGAGGCTGGTGTCGCGGACCTCGCGGGCCTTCTCACCGAAGATGGCCCGCAGGAGGCGCTCCTCGGGGGTCAGCTCGGTCTCGCCCTTGGGGGTGACCTTACCGACGAGGACGTCGCCGGGGCCCACCTCAGCACCAACGCGGATGATGCCGCGCTCGTCGAGGTCGGCCAGGACCTCCTCGCTGAGGTTCGGGATGTCCCGGGTGATCTCCTCGGGGCCGAGCTTCGTGTCGCGGGCGTCGATCTCGTACTCGTGGATGTGGATCGACGTGAGCACGTCGTCCTTCACGAGACGCTCCGACAAGATGATCGCGTCCTCGAAGTTGTAGCCCTCCCACACCATGTAGGCGACGAGCAGGTTCTTGCCGAGCGCGAGCTCGCCCTGATCGGTGGACGGGCCGTCGGCGAGGATGTCGCCGGACTTCACCTTCTGCCCCCCGACAACGAGCGGCTTCTGGTTGATGCAGGTGTCCTGGTTGGACCGGCGGAACTTGAGGAGGCGGTGGTGCTGCTTCCCGGCGTTCTTGTAGTCCATGACGATGTGATCGCCGGTGACCTCGGCCACGCTGCCGTCCTCGCGGGCGAGCACCATGTCGGCGGCGTCGAAAGCCGCCCGGGCCTCGATGCCGGTGCCGATGTACGGCGCCTCGGCGCGAAGCAGGGGCACGGCCTGGCGCTGCATGTTGGCGCCCATGAGCGCCCGGTTGGCGTCGTCGTGCTCGAGGAACGGAATCAGGCCGGTAGCGACCGAGATGATCTGCTTCGGCGAGACGTCCATGAGTTGGACCTCCTCGGCCGGCACGTAGCTGATTTCGGTGGTCGCGGCGAAGTAGGTGTCGCGCTCCATCTGGAGCTTGAGGTCCGCGAGGCTCGCGCCCTGCGGGCTCTTGCGGACGAGCACCCTCGGGTTGCGGAACGTGCTGTCCGGGTTGAGCGGCGCGTTGGCCTGCGCGACCACGAACTCTTCCTCTTCGTCCGCGGTCAGGTAGCGGATCTCGCGAGAGACTTTGCCGTCCTTGACCAGGCGGTACGGCGACTCGATGAAGCCGAACTCGTTGACGCGGGCGAAGGTGGCCAGGGCGCCGATGAGGCCGATGTTGGGACCTTCAGGGGTCTCGATCGGGCACATGCGGCCGTAGTGGCTGAAGTGGACGTCGCGGACCTCGAAGCCGGCGCGCTCGCGGCTGAGGCCACCGGGGCCGAGGGCCGACAGGCGGCGGCGATGCGTGAGCCCGGACAGCGGGTTCACCTGATCCATGAACTGGCTCAGCTGGGATGTTCCGAAGAACTCCTTGATCGCGGCGACGACCGGGCGGATGTTGATGAGTGTCTGCGGCGTGATCGCCTCGACGTCCTGGGTGGTCATGCGCTCGCGGACCACCCGCTCCATCCGGCTCAGGCCGATCCGCACCTGGTTCTGGATCAGCTCACCCACGCTGCGGATGCGGCGGTTGGCGAAGTGGTCCTGGTCGTCGAGCCGGTACCCCGGCTGGGCGTCCGCTAGATGCAGGAGGTAGGTGATCGCCGCGAACACCTCGGCGCGCGACAACACCGACGACTCCAGATCCGGGCGGTCGAGCTTGAGGCCGAACAGCTCCTCGAGCCGATCGAGCTCGGGGCCCAGCTTCTTGTTGAGCTTGTAGCGGCCGACCTTGGAGAGCGAGTAACGCCGCTCCTCGAAGAAGGCGTTGTTGAAGTAGTTGGCCGCGGCATCCGCGGTGGGCGGCTCACCAGGACGGGCGCGCTTGTAGATCTCGATCAGCGACTCCTCCTGGGTCGGAGCGACGTGCTGATCCTTCTCCCACTGTCCTTCGAGGAAGTCGAAGTGCTGAACGAAGCGCTCGAGGAAGCCGGGCTCGTTCTCCTCGTCGTACCCGAGGGCCCGCAGCAAGGTGAAGATGCTGAGCCGACGCTTGCGAGCGACGCGCGCGCCCGCGGTGACGTCCTTGCCTGGCTTGTGCTCGACGTCGAACTCGATCCACTCACCACGGTAGGGGTGGATCGTGCCGGTGACGAGCTGATGCTTCGACATGTTGCGCAGCCGGTAGCGCTCGCCCGGCTGGAAGATCACGCCGGGGCTTCGCACGAGCTGGCTGACGACGACGCGCTCGGTGCCGTTGATGATGAAGGTGCCCTTGTCGGTCATCATCGGGAAGTCCCCCATGAAGACCGTCTGCTCCTTGATCTCCCCCGTGGAGGAGTTCATGAAGCGGGCGCGGACGAAGATCGGCGCAGAGAAGGTCATGTCCTTCTCCTTGCACTCCTCCACCGAGAACTTCGGCGGCGGGCGCAGGTCCTCGTCGTCGGGGTCGAACTCCAGCTCCAGACGCAGCGAACCGGTGAAGTCGCTGATGGGGCTGATGTCGGCGAAGGTCTCTGCCAAACCGACGTCGAGGAACCGCTCGAAGCTGGCCCTCTGGATGGCGATCAGGTCTGGAAGATCAAGAACCTCGTCAAGGTTGGCAAACGAATACCGTTCCCGGGCGGCGCGAGACGACAACGGGCTCTCCTCGAGTATTCAGAACCGACCGCTGGCCACGGACGGCGTATGTGGGGGCGCGCAGGGGCTGAGGTCGAAATCCAAAAGAGACGACACCAGAGCCACGACAGCAACAATCTTATCCCGGCGAGCACAAACTCACAAACCGGGCACGCGCCAACAAGCGTGCCGGTGGCACGGGGGAAACGTTACGGAACAACACGGCCGGTGTAAAGCCACGTGATCCACGCGCACGTGCCCCGAGCCGCAGCCCGGGGCACGTTGCTTCGGTTCGATCCCGCGAAGGGAACGACTTCAGTTCGACGGTGGCGACCGTCGCTACTTCAACTCGACGGTGGCGCCGGCGCCCTCGAGCGCCTCCTTGGCCTTCTCGGCCTCGTCCTTGGCGACACCCTCGAGGATCGGCTTGGGAGCCGACTCCACGAGATCCTTGGCCTCCTTGAGGCCGAGACTCGTGAGGCCGCGCACCTCCTTGATGACCTGGATCTTCTTGTCGCCAGCACCGGTCAGGACGACGTCGAACTCGTCCTTCTCTTCCTCGCCGCCGCCGCCGCCGGCATCACCGCCGCCAGCGGCAGCCATCATCACCGGGGCCGCAGCAGCAGCCGTGACGTCGAACTTCTCTTCGAACGCCTTCTTCAGTTCAACCAGCTCGAGGACCGACATGTTGCCGATCGCCTCGAGAATCTCATCAGTGCTCATTGTTGGGTACTTCCTTCGAAATCAGTCTTCGTCTTCGCTGCCTTCGGCAGCGTCTGTGTCGTCGCCGCCTTCGGCGGACGCGTCCTCATCGACCGCCGGTTCTTCGGCGACTGCTGCGTCGTCGGTGGACGCAGCATCGGGGCCGCCGCCCTTGTCGGACAGCGCCTGGAGCAGGCCGCTCACCTCGGACAACAGGTTGTTCATCATCGATGCGATCTGCTGCAGCGGTGCAGCAAGACCACCGGCCAGCTGCGACAGCAGCTCCTCGCGCGACGGCAGCTCGGCCAATTCCCTGACCTGCGCCTCGTCGAGCAGGCCATCCGACAGCACGCCACCTTTGATGACGAGCGCATCGTGGGCCGATGCGAACTCCTTAAGTGCCTTGGCTGCAGCCGACGCGTCGCTCTCGACGAACGCCAGCGCGGTGGGGCCGAGCAGCAGCTCCTCCAACCCCTCCGGGGCGGTGTCGCCGATCGCTCGACGGACCAGGGTGTTCTTGTAGATCTTGTAGGTCGTGCCCGTTTCGCGCAGTGCGCTTCGAAGGTCGGCCATCTGAGCCACGTCGAGACCCCGGTACTCCGTGACCAAGACAGCGTCGGCTTCCTCGAAGCGCTCTCGCACCTCGTCGACGACCGCCACCTTGTCCGCTCGCGGTTCTCGTTCCATGTTCACCTCCTCTCGGATGTCTCGGTGCTCGCAGTTGCGAACACCGGCACCCGAGACGCACTCCGCAGCGAGCGGGTGCGACAGAGAACAGGGTCCGCCTCGTCGGGCGGGCACCGGCTGGTGCCCATTCGGGCCGTCAGGCCACCGGATGTCTACGGCGAGCAGAAAAGATCAGTTGTCAGCGAATGAAGGGTAGCGGGCAGACGCCCGGCTTCCTCAAACTGCCCAGACCGAGCGACTCGGCCAAGCCGTGAGCCGCCCACACCTGTCGATGCGGTGGCATTCCGCAGACGAAGACGGCCCGTCAGAGCCGGCTGAGGAGTGAGGCAAGTGTCAAACGTCCAGAGTGTTCGGATCGATCTTGACGCCGGGGCCCATGGTGGAGCTGACGGTGACCTTCTTCACGTAACGACCCTTGGCCGATGCGGGACGGACACGCTCGATCTCGTCCATCACGGCGCGGAGGTTGTTGGCAAGATCCGACGCCTCGAAGCTGGCCTTGCCGATCGCGAGCTGGACGTTGCCGTAGCGGTCGGTCCGGTATTCGACCTTGCCGCCCTTGAACTCGCCGACCGCCTTGCCCACGTCGGTGGTGACGGTTCCGGACTTGGGGTTGGGCATCAGGCCGCGGGGCCCGAGCACCCGGCCGAGCTTGCCGACCACGGGCATCATGTCGGGCGTCGCGATCGCGAGATCGAACTCGAGGAAGCCGCCATCGACGCGCTCGGCGAGCTCCTCGCCGCCGACCACATTGGCGCCAGCCGCCTCGGCCTCGGCTGCCGCGTCACCCTGGGCGAAGACCGCCACTCGGACATCGGCGCCCGTGCCCGACGGGAGGGCGACGGTGCCGCGCACCATCTGGTCGGCCTTGCGGGGGTCGACCCCGAGGCGCACCGCGATCTCGACCGATTCGTCGAACGTGGCGCTCGCCAGGCTCTTCACGAGCTCCATCGCCGCATCGGGATCGTGGAGCATCTGCCGGTCATAGCGACGGGTGGCGTCGTCGTACTTCTTGCCGCTCACTGTTGTGCCCTCCTGTTGCTGACGCAACGGGCCGGGCGGCCACGCTCACTGCGTTCGCTCATGTTCTTTCGCCTTTCAGCTGCCTCGTTGGTCCGGATCCGCCGGGCGAGGTCCTCCCGACGGTCGGTTGGTGTCGCGCCAGACCGGCGCGGCAGATCAGTAACCCTCGACCTCGATGCCCATGGAGCGGGCGGTGCCAGCGACCTGAAGCTTGGCTGCCTCGATGTCGTTGGCGTTGAGGTCGGGCATCTTCATGTTGGCGATCTCGATGAGCTGCGCCTCGGTGATGCTGGCCACGGTCTCGCGGCCCGGGTTGTTGGCCGCCTTGTCGAGTCGCGCTGCCTCACGAAGGAGCACCGACGTCGGGGGCGTCTTGGTGATAAACGTGAACGTCCGATCCTCGAAGATCGTGATCTCGACGGGGATGATCGTTCCGCGTTGGGCTTCGGTCTGCGCGTTATAGGCCTTGCAGAAGTCCATGATCGCCACGCCGTGGGGGCCGAGCGCGGTACCGACCGGCGGCGCAGGGGATGCCTGGCCGGCGGGGATCTGGATCTTGACGAGGGCGGCGACCTTCTTCTTCGCCATTTCGATTCACTCCGGGGGGTGGGGCTCCGGCCGCGTCGGGCCGAG
>CAYUBX010000030.1:0-12706 GCA_964443165.1 uncultured Acidimicrobiales bacterium | reverse complement strand
GGATCGACCGGCCTCGGGCGTTGCAGCGTCGGGGGGAGGTTCGGCATCGGCCATCTCGTCGTCGCCGGACATCGCGTCCTCGATGGCGTCTTGGCTGAGGCCGCCGATGCCCTCTGACTCCTCCATCGCGGCGTCCATGTCCGCTCCAGATTCGGCCATGAGAGCGGCAGACTCCTCCTCGCCACTGTCGTTTCGCGCCGTTATCTCTGCCGGAGCGATCTCCGCGACGTCGTCGGCTCCGCCGTCCATCGCCTCTTGTGCCACCGACGAGGTGTCGCTGGCGCGGTTGTCGCCCGAGTTGAGCGACACGGCGGCGCCGACCACGAGGATGATCGCTGCCGCGGCACCGAGGATGTTGAGCCGCTTCTGTCGCCTCGCACGCTGGGCCGCGAGGTCGATGACCGGTGTCGCTGTCGCATCGGGAACATTCGCAGTGGGGGACAGCTCATCGAGCGCGGCGGCGATCATGCGGTCGCGAACATCTGGTGGGGGAGGGACGACCAGAGCTCCGAGTCGACCGACCGCGTCGGTGATCCGGTCGAGCTCGGAGGTGAGCTCGGGATCCGAGCGGACGCGCGCGACATCCTCGGCTGTGGCCTCGCCGTCGAGGACGGCCGAGAGCAGCTGATCGCGTTCGTCGTCAGTCATCTCGGTCACTTGGACGTTGCATGCCCGCGTTCTGGTTCCCGCCCAGGACATCTGCCAGCGCGACCCGACCTCGCGCAATTCTGGATCTCACGGTTCCCGGTGGCACACCGAGAGTGTCAGAGATCTCCGCGTAATCGAGACCGCCGAGATCCCGGAGGACGAGCGGTGCTCGGAACTGCTCAGGGATCTCGGCCAACGCGCTGTCGATCTCGTCGCGTTCCACGATCGTGTCGTCGAACCCGGCCTCCGTTGCCACCCACGTGGCCGCGTCGTCCTCGATCTCCGTCGGCTCGGGGCGCCGTTTGCGGCGCCGGAGTTCGTCGAGGCACGCGTTCGTCGCCACCCGGTACGCCCAGGTGGAGAAGCGAGCTCGAGCGTCGTATCGCGGAAGGCCGCGGACGATGGCCATCAACGCCTCCTGCGTGGCGTCGTGCGCATCGGCTTCGTTGCCCGCGATCCGTCTGCACACCGGGTAGATCCGGTCGTAGTGGCGCCGGAGCAGTTCGTCGGCGGCCGAGCGCTCCCCCTGCTGAGCTCGACGAACCAGGTCGTCCTCGGCTGCCTCGGCTGGCGGCACCATGGTCCGCCGAGGGTAGTCGTGGTCCTCCGACGGATCGGGGAACGTTCGTGTGACTGCAACGCCGTCGACATCTGACCGTTGTCAACCGAACAATGGGCGTCCCTCGACCAGCACCTCGGTCACCGTGACCCGGTGTCCACCCGTCGACAGCTGTTCTCCGAGGTCGGTGATCCACACCAGCACCGTCGCGGCCGTCGTGTCCTCGAAGTCGAAATCGGCCGCGCCCCGGATGTCGCTCGCGCTCGCGACCGGCACGCCCCAGTCGACGACGTTTCCGACCGATTCGTCGGCCATGTAGATCTCGACCGACCAGCCCAGGCTCGGTGATCCCAGCCGGAGGCGATCGAGCTGCTGCGGGGGTCCGAGGGCGATGATCAGGCCGACGCCCTCTTTGAGATTGCCCAGCTCCCGCGTGGTGTATCGCTCCGTGTGCCAGCCGGTGGTGGAGTCACCGTCGTTGATGAGGTTCAGGCGTTCGGGGTGCTCGGTGCGATCGTCGCCGCTCGGGTCGAAATCGGTGATGTCGACGATGGCCAACGCAGCGCTCGGCGCGGTGGTGCGAGGCGGGACGAGCGTGGATGGCGATTCGACCTCGGTGGTCGTGGTGGTCTCGAACCCGACCACTTCTTTGGCGTTGTCGATGAACGACTGGCCGGCCGGCGTCCTGGCGACGACGACGCCGATGGTCACGATCACCGCGGCGATGATCAACAGCACGCCAACGGGAGCGAACCAGGCGCGTTCGGCGCGGAGGAACGATCCTATCTCGGCCTCGTCGATCTCGTCCGCGGCCGGGAGGTGAGGAAGCGCATCGCGCAAGGCGAGGACGAACGCGGTGGTGTCCGGCCAGGGATCACCGTCGTCTAATGCCCGCGACAGCAGTGGTGCCAGAGGCGGTGGCGTGGCCGGGTGGAGGTCGTGGCGACCACCGGGTGACACCAGGGGCGGGTGGCCGATGATCAGGACGTGGAGCAGCGTCGCGAGCGAGCGAAGATCCGCCGCCGGCGTGGCGGGGATCACGACGGCGTCGGTCGTCGGCGGCCCGTCGAGGATCACCACGCGTCGGTTGTCGCGGCGTCCGATGCTCTCGGGCGACACTCCACCGTGAGCGAAGCCAGCGCGGTGGAGTGCGGCGAGTGCTTCGCCGACCTCCACGACGATCTCGACGGCCTCCGCCGGGGGAATCTGGCCCCTCGCATGCAACTCGTCAGCGAAGTCCGACGTGGGCAGGGCTTCGGTGATCACTGCGAAGCGGCGGTCATCGCTGCTCGTGTCGAGCACATGGAGCAGCCCCGGGTGCTCGAGCCGCGCCAGGGCTCGTGCCTGCAGCCGCAGCCGCTGACCCGCCTCGGTGTCGAGGTCGGCGATTCGAATCGTGACCGGTCGATGAAGGGTTTCGTCGAGACCGCTCCAGGATCCGATGGGTCCTGAACTGAGCTGGTGGTCGACCCGGTAACGATCCGAGGGAACCACCGGGCCCTCAGACGGCGACCTGGAACACCACGCCGATGGTGCCCAGTCCGGCGTGGGTGCCGACGACCGGCCCGACCTGGCCGACGAGGATCTCGCTCTGCACCAGCGGCGCGAGCTGGTCGACGAGCACGTCGACGTCGTCGCATGCGGCGTGGAGAACCGCCAGGCGGTCGATCCGATCGGCGTTGTCGCGCACGATGCCGACGAGATGGCTGAGCGCCTTGCCTCGCGTTCGCTGCTTGCCAGCCGGTTCGACGACCCCGTCACGCACTTCGATGAGCGGCTTGATCGACAGCAACGAGCCGAGCATCGATCCCGCCGCACCGATCCGACCGCCCTTCTTCAGGTTCTCGAGCGTGTCGAGCGCAGCGTGCACCTGGGTGCGAGCCGCAGCGGCCGAGACCAGCTCTGTGATGGCGTCGAGATCGCTGCCCTCACGTGCCTGTTCGGCCGCCATCACGACGAGGGTTCCGAGTCCCAGCGTCACGGTTTTGCTGTCGATCACGCTGACCGGGATGACATCCTCGACCGCGCGAGCCCCCGCCCTCGCCGCCTCGATCGTGGCGGATAGGTCTCCGCTCAGAAGGATCGCCACCACTCCTGACGCGCCGTTGTTGGCGGCGGCGCGGTAGGCCGCTTCGAACGCGCCGGGGGAGGGAGCAGCGGTTTCCGGGAGGGTTTCCGACGCCTGACACTTGATCCAGAACTCTTCGGTGGAGAGCTCCTCACGGTCGACGAACTCCTCGTCTCCGAACCGAATGCTGAGGGGGACGATCGTAATGCCGAGCTTGTTGACGACGTCGTCCGGCAGGTCGCAGGAGCTGTCGGTGACGACGTGGATCGAAGTCATGCGGTGGGGGACCTCTCTCGCGGGTCGGGTGTCGACTCTCGACGCAGCGCCGAAGTTAGTGGCTCCACCGCCTGGCTACGAAGGGCCACACCGAACAACAGGTGCGTCCCGACCACCATGGCACCGATCACGGTGAGGTCCAGGACGGGTTGCTCGATCTCGGTCGCGCGGGCGATGGCCCACCCGGCTGCGAGCGCCGCGATGGGGATGGCGATGTGACGTCGGAGCTGGCGTGTGACGAGCCGGTCGCGGCCCCATCTCACGAGGACGGCACCGCGGAGCATGGCCAGCTCGACCCACGCTCCGACCGCCGCTCCCAGCGCCAAGGCGACCGCGCCAAGCCGAGCCGGCAGAGCCTCGTCGTTGCGGATGTCGGCGCCGACGCGATCGAAGAGCTGGTCTCCGTCACCGAAGCCGGTGAGCGCCCCGTCGACGATGAGGATCCGATCGAGCGGGAACATCAGGGTGATGCCGATGACGAAGGACACAGTGATGCGGACGAGGGCGATGCGCGCGGGCGTTCGCGTGTCGCCCTCGGCGAAGCAGACGTTCTGCAGGAGGCGTGACGTGACGAGAGCGGGCAGCCCGAGCGAGTACGCGGCCAGGGTGAGGCCGATCAGCATCACGTCGTCGTGGGCGATGGAGTCACGTAGACCGGCCAGGTTGAACACCGAGTCGGCGATGGGGGTAGCCGCTGCGAGGTAGAGGGCCACGACGCCGGTAATCAGGTACGTGCTGCTCAGGAGGCGTCGTTCCACCCGCGCGGCGATCTCGGCGGGATCCTGTAGTCGACTGATCTCGGGCAGCTCGGCAGCCATGACGCTGATGCCGATGATCGACAGGGGCAGGATGTAGAGCGTTTGGGAGGCCGCCATCGCGGACGCGGCGCCGACGGCGAGGAGGCTCGCGAGGGCCAGGTCGACGAAGGCGGAGATCTGCATCGCCCCACGACCCAGCACGGCCGGACCGAAGCGCCGGATTACCTTGCGTGCCCCGTCGTCGGCCCACGGAGCGCGAAGACGGATCGTCGGGTTGGCTCGAAAGACACCGGGCAGCTGCACGAGCACCTGCGTGGCCGCCCCGGCCACCAGAGCCCAGGCCAGGGCCTTCGCGATGTCGATGTCGGCCCATCCCACCGCGACGACGGCGACGAGCGTCCCGATCTGGACCGCATTCCAGATCACGGGAGCGACGTAGCTCAGAAAGAAACGCCGGTGGCTGTTGAGGACGCCCAGGCACCACGACGCGAGCACTAGGACCCCGCTGCCGATGGTGATGATCCGCACCAGAGTGACGGTGAGCTCGAAGCGGTCGCCTTCGAATCCCCAGGCGATCAGCCGGGTCAGGGGGCGCGCCGCGACGGCCCCGATGACGACGAGTCCGGCGGTGAGTAGCAGCAAGAACGAGGCCACCGCTCCGGCCAGGTCGCCTGCAGCCTCCTCGTCGTCGTCCACGGTGGAGCTGTAGGCCGGGACGAACGCGGCCGAGAGCGCACCTTCGCCGAGAAGGTTCTGCAACACGTTGGGGATGCGGAGCGCTGCTGCGAAGGCGTCGCCCACCCGACCGATGCCGAGCACGTTGGTGACGAGGGCAGCCCGTACCAATCCGGCGAGACGCGAGAGCGCGATTCCCGCCGCGGCGGCGGTGGCGCCCTTCAACCGACCGATCACCGCGTCACCTCAGACCATCCGCCGGCGTCGCATATCCACGGCCCACCACACCACGAGGAACAGCGCTGCGCCGACCGTGAGTCCCAGGCCGACGCCGGTGGGTGTCGTGGAACGGATCGCCGTTCGCGTGCGGCCGATCAGCAGCGTTCCATCGGGGGAGTGGAGCTCGATGGCGAGCGGGAACGAGCCGGTGCTCAGCGCTTCGAGGGAGAACTCGTGGTTGGTGACTCCCGGCACCAACACGATGGTGGTCGACTCCCCGTCATCGAAGTCGGCGATCCGCAGCTTGTCGCTGATGAACCGGACCTCGACGCGGACGGCGGTGTCCGAGCGGTTCTGAAAGCTGAAGGGGACGTCGGCGGTCCGCGACGTGAGATTGATCGACTGCTCGGGTGGAGCGTCGACGAGGCTCGCCTGTTGGCGTACGAAGTCGACCACTCGCCGCCAGGTCAGATTCCGAGCGTCGAGGGCGACGTCCTCGGACAGGCTGCGGAGGAGCTCGGTGGCCAGCCGATCATGTTCGGCGGTGTCCTCGTCGCGGATCATCGACCGGTACGCCGTGAGGAGTTGTTTGGCCTCGGTGTACCCACCGAGCGAGGGGCTCGCCGCCTCTGGTTCGGCCGCGCCCAGCCGTACGGGAAGGCGGCTGGCGTCGATAGCGAGCGGCTGTCCGAGCGCCTCGCCGGCCGTCACCGTCTCGATGAGAGGGAGTGCGGCGAGCTGATCGAGCAGTGCTGTGGCGTCAGCGACGTCGAGGGCGCTGACGTCGATCGCGACGATCTCGTCTCCACCTCCGGTGAAGGCGATCGTCGCCAGTTGCGAAGCGATGCGCTGCGCGCCCGCAGCGGGTGAGTCATGGCCGAGCGGAGAAGCGAGCTCTTCGAGAAGGAGCGCCCGCTGGATGACGTCGTCCGCGGTGATCTCGATCGGCCGCCGGGGTGGCTGAGTCGGAGCCTCGGCGAGCGAGTCCGCGCCGACCACCACCTCACGAACTCCGCGTGAGTGCAGTGAGCGCAACGTGTCGGTGTCCGTCGCGTCGCCGGAGAGCCAGAGCGTCGGGGACGCCGCCTGGCCTGTCACGGTCAGGCGCGCATCGCCGCCGGTCAGCAGTGTCTCGAGTTCGGGTTCGAGACCCGCTGCGTCGAGCGCCGCTTCGTCCACGCGGAAGTACGGCAACCGCACGAGGTGCCGCCTGGATCCTGTGTCGACGAATCCCTGGAGCTCGGGCGTTCCGGCGAGGAGGTCGAAGATCTCCGGAGTGATGGCGGCGGTGATCGCGAGATCCGGGTGGCGCGCGAGGACGGCGAGCCAGTCGATGGCCGGCATGGACGAGGCAGGCTGGCCCGTGATGTCCGCGACGAGGACGACCTGGACCGGGTCGACGCGATCGCCCCCGACGGCCTGCGGCGCCGGAAGCCGGATGATGTGGGTGACGATCCGGCCCACCAACTCCTGCGACGACGTTCGGAGCTCGAGACGAACCGGGTACACCCCGGCGCGGGCGAGGATCAGAGGCTCCGGTTGATCGGGCCCGACCTCGGCGGTGGGGCGGTCCTCGGCCTCGATCCGAACCGATAGCCCGACGATCCCGAAGGCGTCTGGGCGGAGGTCGGACAGAGCGAACTGGCGCGCTCCGAGGACACCGCCGAGCTCCTCCCCGTCGGCGGTGGCGAGGAACTCCGCCTCGTCGGTCACCGGCTCGTGGACCGTGAGGGTGAGGCCGTCCCCGGGGGCGATGACACCGGGGAGTTGCAGCACGATGGAGATGTTCTCGGTCGGCCTGGCGCCGACCGTCTGCTCGACGAGCTCGAGGCCCCCGGTTCCTGGACCGGTGTCCTGGGCCGCGGCGTGGGTCGGCGTCACAAGCGCGAGCGCTCCGCACACGATCGCGGCCGTGAGCCCGCGTCTCATGGCGCTTCGCCCCAACGCAGCACGGCGAGGTCGTATGGCTCGCGGACGAAACCCACGCGTTCGTAGAGTTCGGCCGCGCGCTCGTTCACGTGCTGGGTGTTCACCAGAGCGTGGTGTGCCCTGCGCCTCTTGAGCCACTGCAGCGCGTCCAGCACGAGGGCGCGACCGATCGAGCGACCCTGTTGATCTGGTCGAACGGCGAGCCGCTGGAGAAAGCCGGACGTGCCGGCACGACCGGTGATCGCGTATCCGATCACGGGAGTCCCGCTGTCCGAGCGGTCTTCCGCCACACGAAAGCGGGCGTGCGGCGTGGCGCGGATCGCATCGCTCAGACCGGCGTCGTCGAGCTGCCAGAAGTCGCCGAACGCCAGGGTGTCGACGTCGAGGACGGTGGTGCGGTCGCGTCTGCCCGCCCGCCGCATGGTCACCGAGTGCTGGTCGAGGCTGGGGTCGCTCAGCTCCGCCAAGTCATGACGGAGCAGCAGGAGCCGCTCGTGCACCGCGAAGCCCGCATCGAGAAAGACCTGCTCCTCGTGCGGGCCGACCGCGCCCGTGACCACTCCGGTCACGCCTGCGCCGACGAGCGAGTCGACCACCTCGTCGACATCGCGTCGCCGGAGACCGCCCGGACGCCGCAGTGGTGTGAGGTGCGCGATCCGCGGTTGTGAGCGCCACGCCCGCACCCGAACTCCATGTGAGCTCCAGCGCAGCAGATCATCTGTGGGCAAGGGTCCTCCCCGGGGGGGAGGTTAGTGAACCGGCTCAGCCGACCAGGCGCAGCTCGACCTGCTCCAGAGCCTCTTCTTCGGTGACGTCCATGCTGATCGACAGCTCCGAGATCAGGATCTGCCTGCTCTTGTCCAACATCGACTTCTCGCCCGCCGAGAGACCCTTGGAGGACTCGCGAAGGGCCAGATTCCTGACCACCTCGGCCACCTGATAGATGTCGCCCGACTTGAGCTTCTCCTGGTGGTTCTTGAAGCGCCGGCTCCAGTTGGCCGGCTCGCGGACGTCCTTCTTGGCGAGGAGCTCGAAGAGGTCCTCGACGTCGTCTTCGTCGATCGGTGGCCGCATCCCCACCGCGTCCACCATGTCGGTGGGGACGGAGAGGGTCAGATCCCCGTGAGCGGTTTCGAGGATGAGGTACTCCTTCTCCTCGCCGAAGGCCTTGCGTATCTCCCGCGACGTGATCAGCGCCGCACCGTGGTGGGGGTAGATCACGCGGTCACCGAGGTCGAACTTCATTCCCACGAATATCGCTCCGCTTCCAGACGTCGGAGATCCCAGGGTAAGAGAAAGGTGTCCCACTCACCAATGCAGGGAGCGGGATCCTCTCGTGGAGCCGAGTGTCGAGAATCGACAGATTGACCCGCCCGACCGATCAGTACCCTGCGCGACGTGGGCTTCTTCTCGCAGGACCTGGAGCGCCGACTCGACGAGCTGATCGGCGATGTCGCGCGTTCGTTCACAGCTGCGGGGCACCGGTTCTACCTGGTCGGTGGGATCGTTCGGGACCTCGCGCTCGGCCGCGTGGTGATCACCTCCGACACGGTCGAGACCGACATCGACGTCACGACCGACGCCACGCCCGATGTGATTCGCGAGCTCATCGATCCTTGGGCGCGGGCCATGTGGGACCAGGGCGCGCGATTCGGGACCATCGGGGCGCGCCGCGGACCGGTCACACTCGAGATCACCACCCATCGGGCCGAGCGCTACCACCCCGATTCCCGCAAGCCGGAGGTCGACTTCTCGACGCGCGTCACCGACGACCTCTCGCGCCGGGACTTCACCGTCAACGCGATGGCGGTGGAGGTCCCCTCGTGGGAGCTCGTCGACCCCTTCGGCGGCGAGGCCGACCTGGCTGCGCATGTTCTCCGGACTCCGATCGATCCGCGGGCGTCGTTCACCGACGACCCGTTGCGCATGCTTCGCGCGGCTCGTTTCTCGTCCGGCTATTCGCTCGTGCCCGACAGGGATCTCGTCGTCGCGATGACCGAACTGGCGGATCGTCTCCGCATCGTGTCGCGCGAGCGGATCGGTGAGGAGATGAGGAAGTTCTTGGCCATCGCCTCACCGGGTGGCGGACTCGAACTCCTCGAGCGCACCGGCGTCTTGGCCGAGGTCGTCGGCGAAGGCGTCGACGTGTCGCAGATCGACGCGAACGCGCTGGAGTCCGCACCCCCGGATCCCGTTCTCCGTTGGGCGACCCTCCTGCGAACAGCGGGTGTCGCTGCAGCGGCGGCACCCTCGGCGCTTTCTCGGATGCGGGAGTCGTCCAAGTTCACGCGCGACGTCATGGGTGCGCTGCGCGCAGCGGACGTGCTGGAAGGGCTGGCTGGTCGCGATCGAGTCGCAGCTCGACGCGCGGTGCTGGCCGCCGGAGATCACGTCGGATCCGGCCATGAGTTGCTGGACGCGATCGGGCGACCGGTTGCCGCCGACGCCTGGTCCGAAGTGTCCGCGGTCCTCGACGAGGAAGGGCGCCGTTCCCTTCGGAGTCCGCTCGACGGGGACGACGTGATAGCGCTCATCGGAGCCGAGGGTCCCGCGGTCGGTGAGGCGCTGGCCCATCTGCTCGAGTGCCGCATCGTCGCCGGGCCGTTTTCGCGCGCAGAGGCCGAGGAGAGGCTGCGCGCTTGGTGGGACGCACGCGGTGATGCTGCGCCCGAGACGCGGGATCCGCGTCGATAGCCTGGTGCGGGTGACCTTTCACCCGAGTATGGCGGCGGCGGACGCCGCGGCGGGCCTCGGCTCGGTCGACTACCGGCTGCAGCGCCGTCGCCTCCTCGCCGACATCGAGGCGGGTCTGGTCGCACGGTCCGAGGCCTGTGACATCCACCCCGAACTGTTGCGCGTCGCCCGCAATGCTGCTGCGCCGTACGGCCGTGACTGTCCGCTCTGCGACGCTGGCGATCTGCGGTTGGTCGCGTACGTGTTCGGCCCACGACTGGGCGGGGGCGGCAAATGCGTCGTGAACGACGAGGAACTCCAGAGGCTCGCCAAGCGTCAGGGTGAGTTCGTGGCCTACGAGGTCGAGGTCTGCCCCGAATGCAGCTGGAACCACCTCGTCCGGCGGTACCCACTCCACGACTCGTGAAGCGATCGCCGACGGCCGACACCCGGTCCCAGCCGCTCGCCTGGCGCCGGCTGCTCTTTCTGATCCTGCTGTTCGTCGTGGTGGGGATCGGCGGCGCGGTTCGACTGCTCGCTGCGCTACCGATCCCCGAACCTGCCGGAGCGGACGAGACATCGATCGTCTTCGACCGGTACGGAACACCGATCGCCCACCTGCACACCGAACAGAACCGCATCCCGGTCAGTCTCGAGCAGGTGGCTCCCGCGCTCATCGATGCCGTGATCGCGTCGGAAGACAGGGACTACTTCCGGCACCCCGGGGTCGACCCGGTCGCCATCGGCCGCGCCGCGTGGGTGGACATCCGCCGCGAAGGTGAGCTCCAGGGCGGCTCGACGATCACGCAGCAGTACGTCAAGAACGCCTTCCTCGACGCCGACCGCACGCTCGTCCGCAAACTCCGTGAGGCGGTGCTCGCCGTCAAAATCGAGCGCGAGCTCTCCAAAGAAGAGATCCTCGAGAGGTATCTCAACGTCATCTACTTCGGTCGAGGGGCCTACGGGGTCGAAGCGGCCTCGCAGGTGTGGTTCGGGATGTCCGCGTCGGAGCTCGACATCGCGCGGGCTGCGTATCTCGCGGCCCTGATTCGGGCCCCGGAGCTCGCCGACGTGTCGCGGCCGGAGCAGGCCGAGCTGGCGCGGCAGCGCCGCAATGGCGTCCTCGTGGCCATGTTCGAAGAGGGCGACATCATCGAGGCCGAGCTCGTGGCGGCTCGCGCGACGCCGTTGGTCGACATCACCCTGCCGCGGGAGGAGAACTCGTCGGTTCAGGTGCTCGTGGACGACGTCGGTCTCGAACACCCGGTCGAGATGGTGCGCAGGGAGCTCATCGAAAGGTACGGAGCGGCACGGGTCTTCGCCGGCGGGCTTCGCGTCACGATGACGATCGATCTCGACGCCCAACGATCGGCATTCGAGGCCTCCCGCTCGGTCACCCGCCGTGAGGGCGCACCCGAAGTCGCGGTCGTCGTGCTCGACGACCAGGGCCACATCCGCGGGCTGGTCGGCGGCTCGGACTTCTCGGCTTCCCAGGTCAATCTGGCCACCGGGGTCGACGGGGGTGGGGGTGGCCGTCAGCCCGGCTCGATCGCGAAGACCATCGCAGCGGCGGCGGCTCTCGAGCAGGGCTTCGAGATGACGTCGCTCCTGGCCGCGCCGGCGGAGATCGTGGTTCCGGTTGCCGACGGGGGTGACGACTGGGTGGTGCGCGACTTCGCTGCGGCCGAGCGCGGTTCGATCCCCCTCGATGCTGCGCTCGAGGTGTCCTCCAACACCGCGTTCGCCACCCTCGCCCAGCAACTCGATCTCCCCGCTCTGGTGGATGTGAGCGCCCGACTCGGGGTCACAGCAGACCTCCGCGCCTTCCCGTCGTTGGTCCTCGGAGCGCAGGAAGTGTCGGTGCTCGACATGGCGTCCGCCTACTCGACGATCGCGCGCGGCGGCGAGCGGCGGACACCCGCCATCGTCCTGTCGGTGACCGACCAGGACCAGACCTTCGACGACCGTTTCTCCTCCGACCGAGGTGACGGAATCGACGCCCGGGTGGCGGACGACATCACCATCGCCCTCCGGTCCGCAGTCGAGACGGGGACCGGCCGCGCCGCCGCGGTGCCCGGCCTGGTCGTCGCGGGCAAGACGGGCACGTCGCAGGAGAACCGTGATGCCTGGTTCGTCGGGTGGAGCGACCGCTTCACCGTGGCGGTGTGGATGGGATACCCCTCCGACGAGCGACCGATGGCCGACATCTTGGGCCTTCCTGCTATCACCGGAGGGTCGTTTCCCGCCACGATCTTCTCGGAGGTGATGGCGAGCCTCCATGAGATCGCTTCCGCCGACGAGGACGAGCTCGACGGGCTGGGGCGCTCGACTCCCTGAACGGTGGCCAGAGGTGCGAGGATCTCGCCGTGCGTCTCCGCCTCGCTCCCGTCCTCGCCGCCGGGCTGCTGCTCGCGGCGTGCGCCGATGAGAGCGCGCGACCCTTCCTGGGGCCCGTCGCCACGACGCCGGGGCCACTCTCGCCGCCGGCCACACTCGGCTCGCAGACACCCACGCCTCCACCACCGCCTCCCAGCACTACCGTCGAGGTGCTCACGGGGCTCGTCCCGCTCGAGGGGTTCGACCACTCGGTCCTTCGCGTCGTGAACGGCGGAGAGAACACACTCTGGCCCGTTCTGTACGCCGACGACATCGACTCGCGTCGACGTGGGCTCATGGGGGTGACCGATCTTGCCGGGTACGCGGGCATGGTGTTCGTGTTCGCCGCAGACACCGAGGCGGCGTTCTGGATGCGCAACACACCGATGCCTCTGTCGATCGTGTTCCTCCGCGCCGATGGGTCCGTGGTGTCGATCCGGGACATGGAACCCTGCGCCGACGTCGCCACCTGCCCCACCTACGCACCCGGTGGTGCCTACCGCTTCGCCCTCGAGGTTCCGCAGG
>CAYUBX010000029.1:0-12755 GCA_964443165.1 uncultured Acidimicrobiales bacterium | reverse complement strand
GTTCGAGCACTTCGGCGAAGAAACCCCTCACCACCAGCGCCTCGGCGATCTCGGTGGGCACGCCGCGGCTCTCGAGGTAGAAGCGCTGCTCCTCGTCCACGGGTCCCACGGCCGAGGCATGACTGCACTTCACGTCGTTGTTCTCGATCTCGAGGTTGGGCACCGACTCGGCCCAGGCGTCCTCGCTGAGCTTGAGGTTGCGGTTTGTCTGGTAGGCGGCCACGTCGGACGCCTCGGGCTCGATGCGGATCATCCCGGTGTAGATCGCGCGGGCCGAGTCGTCGACGGCGCCCTTGAACAGCAGGTTGGAGTTGGTGTGCGGCGCCACGTGCTGTTGGAAGGTGCGGAAGTCGAGCTGGGAGTCACCTCGCCCGAAGTACACCGCGCTGATGTCGCCGGTGGACCCGGTTCCGACCATGCGAGTGTCGATCCGTGCCCTGGCGTACCCGCCACCAAGGGCGACGTGAGACACCGCGAGATGGGCATCGCGCCCGATGTCGGAGCGCTGCGAACCGATCTGCCAGACCCGCGGGCCCATCTCCTGCACCGTGAGGTGCCGCAGACGAGCGGCCTGGCCGACATCGATCTCGCTCACCGGGCACACGAGCGCAGACACATCGGCGGACGCGTGGTGCTCGACGACCGTGGCTTCGCTGTTCTCGCCGGCACTCACCACGACGCGCGGGAACCAGGCGAGGCCATCGCTGTCGGTGTGGTGACGGATCACGATGGGGCCATCGATCACCGCGTTGCGCTGGATGACGACGGCGACGGGCGAGGAGCCGAGGGCGACGTTGTACTCGGAGAACACATCGACGGCGTCGACCATCACCGAGCCGACCCGATCCATCGCGGCGTCCCCAGTCACCACCTCGAGCCCCGATGCGTTGAGCTCCGAGCGAGTGACGACACCGTTGGACACCTCGACGATCGCCGCTGCGCCTTCGTCGAGCCCCGACGTCAGCCCCGCGTCGCCGGCGGAGCCTCCTGGCGTGCCGGCGTCGTACGCGCCGAGATCGAGATCGTCGATGGGCGTGTAGCGCCAGACCTCCTCCTCGAAGGAGGGCAGTCCGCGCTCGGCGGCCCGCTCGAGAGCGGCCGTGCGCCGGCGTTGAATGTCGTCAGAGCCGCCGAGATCGGCGACCGACTGAGGGGAGAACACGAGGAAGAATTCTACCTACGCGCGTAGGAGAAAACCCCTCCCTGATCGCGCTGGTTCAGCGCTTTCGCTTCTTCTTTCGCTTCGCCGCCCTGGCCTTCTTGGACAGCCGCGGCAGACGACCGGTCTTGCGGGCCCGCTCGGCAACGAGGTCTTCGAGGATCTGCGGACCGGCGGCGTTCACGATGTCTTCGGCCTCGTCGAGGAGGGCCGCGATGGAATCATCGTCGCCGAGGCTCGTGGGCTCCTTGGCGAAGTCGTTCACGCCGAGCGTGCCGTGGTCCCAACCGGCATCCAGGCGACGTGGGCTGTAGGACGGACAGTCGTCCGGGCACCGCCAGGGCGCCTCGGGCGCCAGATCGAGGTCGCACTTCCGGACGGTATCCCCGTTGGGGTACGAGCGGCTTTCGTAGTGGCGGCAGTTGGTCCGCATCGGCATCCAACCATTCTGCCAGCCCGCGACGCTGAAGCCCCACGCGGATCCCCCATGGAAGGGCCCATCCGCGAGCGAGGAGCACGCAGCGCGACGAGCCATGGCTACGACAACGCTTCACTCATCGCGATCGCGCGACGGGCCTCGTCGACATGGAGGTTCTCGATCATCTTGCCGTCAACGGTGAGAACGCCGCGACCCTCGGCCTCGGCGGCCTCGAATTCCTCGATCACCCTGCGGTGGAAGTCGAGCTCGTCGAGACTCGGTGAGAACGCCTCGTTGCACGGGGCCACCTGGCTGGGGTGAATCAACGTCTTGCCGTCGAATCCCATGAGCGCACCCTGACTGCACTGCTGGGCGAACGCTTCTTCGTTCTTGATGTCGTTGAAGACACCGTCGAGGATCGTGATATCGGCCTCGCGAGCGGAGAGCAGGCACATCGCGAGATACGGCAGAAGGGCGGCGCGGTCTGGCGTCAGGGTGGCGCGCATCTCCTTCGCCATGTCGTTCGTGCCCATCACGAGAGCCGCGACCCGCTCATGGTGCGCGATGTCGCCCACGTTGAGGATGCCGGTGGGCGTCTCGACCATGGCCCAGATCATCGTGTCGTCGGGCGCACCGGCTTCGCCGAGAAGCCGCTCGACCTCTTCGATGTAGGCGGCGCTGTTCACCTTGGGGATCACGACCGCGCTCGGGGCGGCAGCCGCCGCGGCCCGGACATCGTCGGCGCCCCACGGGGTGTCGAGGCCGTTGCAGCGGATCGTCAGCTCGCGACGCCCGTAGTCACCAGAGGCCGCTGCGGCGCACGCCTGCTCACGCGCCAGCTCCTTGGCATCTGGGGCGACCGCGTCCTCGAGGTCGAAGATCAGCGCGTCTGCCTCGATGTCCTTGGCCTTCTCGAGAGCACGAGCGTTGGCCGCCGGCATGTAGAGAACGCTGCGGCGTGGGCGATAGTCAGCCATTGTTCCTCCTGGAGCTCAGAAGCCGTAGGTGGCAGCGAGTTCGGGGTCGCGGGACGCCAGATCCTCGGCGAGCGCGAGCACGACCTTGCACTGCTTGACGGAGGCATCGTCCTCCATCTTTCCGTCGAGCATGATCGCACCGGTTCCGTCACCCATCGCCTCCACGACCCGGCGGGCGTGCGCCACATCGGCGGGGTCGGGCGAGAACACCGTCTTCGCGATGGAGATCTGCGCCGGGTGAAGGCTCCACGCCCCCACGCAGCCGAGCAGGTAGGCGTTGCGAAACTGGTCTTCGCAGGCCGTGGTGTCTGCGATGTCGCCGAACGGCCCGTAGTACGGAAGGATCCCGTTCATCACGCAGGCGTCCACCATACGGGCGAGCGTGTAGTGCCAGAGATCCTGCTGGTAGATAGCGCGCGGGGCCTCGGCGTCGGGGTCCTGGCGAACCAGGTAGCCGGGATGGCCGCCGCCGACACGGGTGGTCTTCATGCGGCGGTTGGCGGCCAGGTCGGCGGGACCGAGCGAGATGCCCTGCATGCGAGGGCTGGCCGCACAGATCTCCTCGACCCGAGCGACTCCGGCCGCCGTCTCGAGAATCGCGTGCACGAGAAGCGGTTCGGATCGGTTGACCTTGGCTTCGAGCTGAGCCAACAGCCGATCGACGTAGTGGACGTCCTCGGGGCCCTCGACCTTGGGCACCATGATCACGTCGAGGGCATCACCGCACTCGGTGACCGCTGCGATGAGATCGTCGAGACCCCAAGGCGAGTCGAGGGAGTTCACCCGGGTCCAGAGCTGGGTGTCGGATCGATCCCACGCCTGGCACACGTCGACGAGGCCGGAGCGAGCCGCTTCCTTGTCACCGGCCGGGACCCCGTCCTCCATGTTTGCGAGGAGAACGTCGACCTGATCGGCCATCGACGGCACCTTCGACCGCATCTTCTCGTTGGAGGACGGGAAGAAGTGGATCATCCGCGAGGGCCGAAACGGCACCTCGCGAACCGGCACGGGGGCGCCGACGGCCAGCGGGGCGAAGAACGACTTGGGACTGCGCATGAGGGGGATGCTCCGTCTCGATTCGGGCGTCAACGCTAGTGACCGGCGGCACCCGCTGCGAAGCGCGCATGTGACGGATGGCCCATTGACTGAACGGTTGCCGAGGGCGAGGGTGCAGTACCGCAACTATGGGGGGCCTCACATGCGGCTCTTCACGTGTCGCGGCCCTGCAGGGGTCGCCGGCAGACGTCGGTGCCTGGGCAGTCGAGATGACCGAGGCGTCGCGGCCCGGCCACTCGGGGATCGTCACGACAGACAGCCGCAAGATCGAATGGCGACACGACGGAGAAGTCGGTGTCGCCGTGGGCGCCGTGATGGTCACGACCGAGATCGAGGCCTCCACCCAAGTCCGCGTCCGCATCGACCCGGTGCAGCAGTTCCAGCACGCCATCGACGCTGCCCTCGCATACTCCGGAACCGGCGCCGCGACTACTGGGCAGATCTCTCGCTGCAGCCTCGATCCGGCCGTCGCCGCCCGAGTTGAGTCACTTCGGTGTCTGACACCGATGTGACTCAACTTCCACCGACGCCCATGCGTGGCCGGCCTCCGGCGGCCAATAGGGTCCTGCCATGACAGAGAACGCGTTCGATCTCACCGGTCAGGTCGCCGTCATCACGGGTGGCGGAACCGGCATCGGAGCCGGAATCGCGAAGGTGTACGCCCGCGCCGGCGCCGCCGTGGTGCTCGGCGCCCGTCGAGCGGAGCACATCGACCGGGTCGCTTCCGAGATCGCCGACACCGGGGGCCGGGCGCTCGCCGTTCCCACCGACGTGACCGACACCGAGGCGCTGACCGCTCTGGCCAACGCCGCTGTCGAGGAGTTCGGTTCTCTCTCGATCTGGGTCAACAACGCGGGCGGATCGCCGCACCGCGAACCGCTCACCGGCCTCAGCCGCGAAGGGTGGAACGACTGTTTCGCTCTCAACGTGACGGCGCTGTGGGAGGCGAGCGTTGTCGCAGCCGAGCGGATGGCTAGCGGGGCGATCGTCAACATCTCCTCCGGCGCGTCACACCACGGCGTGCCGGGCAGCGGGCACTACGCGGCGGCGAAGGCGGCCGTGAACTCTCTGACCAAGACGTTTGCGCTCGAGCTCGCGCCCCGGGTCCGGGTCAACTGCATCTGCCCAGGTTGGGTCGAGACCGAGATCATGATGACGGCGATGAACTACACCTCCGCCGACCTGGAGAAGGTCGCGAGGCGCATTCCGATGAAGCGCATGGGCACGCCCGAGGACCTCGGTCTCGCTGCGCTCTACCTGGTGGCCCCTGCCTCGGCCTGGGTGACGGGGCAGATCATCGACATCTCCGGCGGCACCTGACGAGCATCACGCCGAACCGGCGATCACGGCATCGAGTGCTCGGAGCCGTCGCCGGCGAACAGTGAACTGCCACCAGTCTGCTGGCGACCGGTTTCGACGACGCCGAGGATCTGCTTGGGGCCGTCCAGGCGCTCGACGCGCTTCGGCCGGAGGGCATCGCACCCTCACACAGACCGCTCGCCAAATTGTGCGCCCACTTGGTTCGAGCCGGTGTCGCAGCCGACCTCGCAGGGTTCTCCGTCGTCGGCGTGACCAGCACGACAGACGGCGGGGGTCAACTCGTCGAGCGACCGATCATCGTCTTCGAGCGCGAGGGCGACCAGATGGGCCGGATCCACCTGTTCGACCCACTCAACGAGAACGGGCGCTCGCCTTTGCCGCTGGCCGCAGCAGCTGACTCGACTCGCTCCTAGGCTTCACGGCAGCGAGCGAGGGGGCGAGCATGGACTTCGGGATCTCGATTCGGCAGGTGAACGAGGTCGATCTTGTCGTGCGGGCCGAAGAGGTGGGGTACGACTTCTGCTGGGTCTACGACAGCCCGATGATCAGTTCGTCTCCGTGGGTGTCGCTTTCTGTTGCCGCCCAGCGAACGTCGACGATTCGGCTCGGGACCGGCGTGGCGATTCCCGGGCTTCGTATGGCACCCGTCACCGCCAACTCGATCGCGACGGTGAACGCTCTCGCCCCTGGCCGGACGTTCCTCGGTGTCGGCACCGGCAACACAGCGATGCGGGCCATGGGTCAGCTCCCAATGAAGGTGGCGGAGTATGCGGAGCACATCCGCGTGATCAAGGGCCTCCTGGCCGGGGAGACCGTCGAGTACACGGCCAACGGGATCACCGAAGAGATCGCCTTCCAGAGCCTCGAACTCGAATACATCGACATCGAGCACAAGATCCCGATCCACGTCGGCGGGTTCGGACCGAGGGCGCAGGCACTGGCCGGCGAGTTCGGTGACGGCCTCATCACGGGTATCCCGCGCGGCGGCACGATCCCCGAGGCCCTCGCCAACGTTCAGCGGTGCTGACCGGAGAGGGGGCACGATCGGCGACGACTTCGAAACGGTGGCCCTCGTCAACATGCTCGTGCTCGAAGAGGGCGAGCCGCTCACCTCGCCGCGCGTCCTCGATGAGGTCGGCTCCTCGGTGATGGTCAACCTGCACTACATGTACGACCTGTACCGGGAGTTCGGCACCCCAGCGCCCGACTACGCAGCGCCGATCTGGGAGGACTACGTCGCCTTCCGGGAGACGCGCGACGCCGAGCGCAGCCACGTCGAAGCCCACGGCAGCCACTACGGCCATCTCGATCCAGAGGAGGCTCAGTTCGTGACACCCGAGGTGCTCCGCATCTTCTGCATCGCCGGGGAGCCCGATCAGATCATCGAGCAGCTCGTCGACCTCGAGTCGCAGGGGCTCACCGGTGTGAACTTCATCATGCCGACCGAGCGGCAGTACGCCATGTGCGACGAGTTCGCCCACCGCGTGATCGGTAACTACCCCGGCCGGTAACGACTCGACAGGTGAGGTGGAGTCACAAACGGCCGCTCGTGGCCGGCAACCACTCCGCGACGCGGGTCCGCCTTTGATGGAATGCCAGCGCGCCGTTGCTGGCGCGCTCCCACTCGGCGTTGGTGCGGCTCGCCCACCGCACGATCGCGGTCGGTCCGCTTCGCTACCCGACAGATCCTTCCATCTGGAGTTCGATCAGGCGGCTCCACTCCACGGCGTACTCCATGGGGAGGGTGCGGGTGACGGGTTCGATGAAGCCGTTGACCACCATGCCCATGGCCTGCTCCTCGGAGAGGCCGCGGCTCATCAGGTAGAAGAGCTGCTCGTCCGCCACGCGGGACACCGTGGCCTCGTGGCCGATCTCGGCATCGCGTGAACCGATCTCCTGGTACGGGTAGGTGTCGGAGCGGCTGATCTCGTCGAGGAGAAGGGCGTCGCACTGAACGTGGCTCTTGCAGCCCTCCATGCCGTCCTCCACCCGGACGAGTCCGCGGTAGGTGGTGCGGCCGCCATCTTTGGAGATCGACTTGGACACGATCTTCGAGGTGGTCTCCGGCGCGGCGTGCACCATCTTGGCGCCCGCGTCCTGGTGCTGACCTTCGCCGGCGTAGGCGACCGAGAGCACCTCACCCGAGGCCTTGGGGCCCATGAGGTACACGGCCGGGTACTTCATCGTGAGGCGAGAGCCGATGTTGCCGTCGATCCACTCCACGTGGGCCTCGTCGTAGGCGGCAGCCCGCTTGGTGACGAGGTTGAAGACGTTGTTCGACCAGTTCTGGATGGTCGTGTACGTGATGCGGCCACCCGGAAGCGCGACGAGCTCCACCACGGCGGAGTGCAACGAGTCCGAGGAGTACACCGGCGCTGAGCAGCCCTCGATGTAGTGAACCGTGGCGCCCTCGTCGGCGATAATCAGCGTCCGCTCGAACTGGCCCATGTTCTCCGCGTTGATGCGGAAGTAGGCCTGCAGCGGCATCTCCACCTCGACGCCCGGCGGCACGTAGATGAACGAGCCACCCGACCACACCGCGGAGTTGAGGGCGGAGAACTTGTTGTCGCCGGGCGGGATGATCGTGCCGAAGTACTTCTGGATGATCTCCGGCTCTTCTTTGACGGCGGAGTCCATGTCCATGAACTTCACGCCCTGCGCCTCGAGGTCCTCGCGGTTGCGGTGGTAGACGACCTCGGACTCGTACTGCGCGGTGACGCCGGCGAGGTACTTGCGCTCCGCTTCGGGGATGCCGAGCTTCTCGTAGGTGTCCTTCACCGAGTCGGGAAGCTGCTCCCAGGCGTCGACCTGACCCTCGGTCGGCTTGATGTAGTAGTAGATGTCGTCGAAGTAGATCTCCGACATGTCGCCGCCCCAGTTGGGCATCGGCTTCCGCTTGAAGATCTCGTAGGAGCGGAGTCGGAAGTCGAGCATCCACTCGGGCTCCTTCTTCAACATGGACATCTCGCGGATGATGTCCTCGTTGAGGCCCCTCTGCGGTTTGTAGACGTAGTCCTCTTCGTCGCTCCATCCCAGCTTGTACTTGCCGAGATCGATGGCGACGTTCTGGTCTGTGTCGGTCACAGTCGCTCCAAGCGCAGGGCTGCGGGACGGGGAATTAACACTATGAGGATAGTGGGAATTGCCGCGATTCGGCACCCGGCGATGGCGGACGAGGGCCCTCGTCGAGCACCAGATACCCGGGAACCTCCGTGTGCGGCGTGTCGAGGTACACCTTCGCCTCCGGCGGCTGGGCGAACCGGCCGTGGCTCCACCGGATCTCGACGTGCCCGTCGACCCCGCGGTCCGCGTCGAGTTCGTGATCGCGAACGGTGGCGCGCCAGGCGACACGGGGTTGGCCGGCCTCCTCGCCCCAGACCTCGAGGTCGCGGAACTCGAACCGGCGGCGCCAGTCCCACGGCGTGGTGACGCGGAGCCGAAGCGACAGATCCTTCGCCGAGCCGAGCACGTAATACGGCGCCGGACCGATGCGGAGGAGCCTCCAGAGAAGGGCCTCGCGCTGCCGCTTGGTGCTCACCGACGCACGCCACAGCGACGCGGTCGCCCGGCCGACTTCGGCGCTCAACGCCACATACGCCGCAGCGCAGTCGTCGTTCCAGTCGAGGGAAGCGAGCGCGCTCTTGAGCTCGCGGCGGTGGTGCTTGGCGAGATCCGCGACGAAGGGTGGAAGATCATGCCCTGGAAGCTCGGCCCGAACCGCGGCGTAGAGCTCCTGGTGGTGGTCTGGCGCCACCTGGGTGAACCAGTCCGCACCGGCGTCGCCGACGCCGAACAACGTCGCGGGCGCTGCATTGAGCAGGATCCTCGACGCGTACTTGCACGACACGAGGAAGACGTGGTCGATGCGGAGATCGACGGGGAGCTGATCGTGACCAGGGACCCGATGGCCCCCCTTCCACTCGATCAGGATCGGTGGCCGCCCGCGGAGACCCTCATCGGATTCGGCGAAGACCTGACCGTTGCGGAACGAACCCGCGAAATCGATCCGGTGGTCGACGTGGTCCGCCGCCGTGGCAAACCGCTCCCACGTGGCCGGGTCGACGTCGGCGAACTCCCGCGGGACGTGCACCAGTGCCCGCTGCGGAGAGTCGTACCCGAGCATGCCGAGCGCGGTGGCCAGCTCGGTGACTTCGGTTCGGAGCGAGGCCACGACGAGAAGCTACCGGGTGGATCTCAGCCGGGCGTCACCTCGAGGACGAGCCGCGAGTCGGAGGTGCTCGCGCCGGTCGCCCCGACGATCGTTCCACCCGTCGGGAAGTCGGACGCTCGCGACACCGGCCGTGACCTTCAGCCGGAAGGGATCGCACGAGATCTCCGCCCGAATGTCGCCCAGGAGCGTCACCGGAGGACCACCGAGGAGACCCGGCGGGCGGAGCGGCCGATGTCGTCCGTCGGGGTGTCGATCGCAGTGGAGACGGGGCAGGTCTGGGCCACGGCGACCGCGACCGCCGCAAGGGCTCCACCGGGCAACAAGAACTTCACGAAGCGACGCATAGACAGCGGCTCTCGACGGGATGTGCTGTCAGTACCCGTCGTTCGCCGCGCCGGGGCTACAGGCCGTCAGTGAACAGATTCTCAGTTCCGAACGCGGTCCTCGGCCGCGACGCGGGGACCGAGGCGGTACTAGCCGAGAAGGGCGGGTGCGAGCTCGCGCCAGCCCTCACGGATCTCGCTGTTGTTGGCGGTGAGCACCTGCACACACACGTGGTCCGCACCGGCGTCGAAGTGCTGCAGGACGCGGTCCCTGGCCTGCTCGACCCCGCCCCAAGCCACGACGGCGTCGACGACCCGGTCGCTGGCGCCGTCCGCCAACTCGTCTTCGGAGAAACCGAGCCGCATGAGGTTGTTGGCGTAGTTGGGAAGCCCGAGGTAGACGGCCATGTGGGTCCGAGCGATCGACCGAGCGGTCTCGGGATCGCTCTCGAGAACCACCATCTGCTCGGGGTACAGCAGCGCATCGTCGCCGAGCGCCTCCTTGGCGATCGCCGTGTGCTCGGGTGGCACGAAGTAGGGGTGCGCGCCCTGCGCGGCCGTCTTGGAGAGCTCGAGCATCTTCGGGCCGAGCGCGGCCAGCACGGTCTCGGGACGAGTTTCCGGCCCGACGGCGCGGAACAATGCCTTGTCCATCCGCTCGAGGTAGTCGCGCATGAAGCTGAGCGGCTTGCTGTAGTCGTGCTTGCGCACCCAGTTGACGAGGGTGTGGTGGCTGACCCCGAGGCCGAGAAGGAACCGGGTGGGAAAGGCCTCGTCGAGCGACCGCTGCGTGTTGGCCATCGTCATGGGATCGCGGGCGTAGATGTTGGCGATGCCGGTGGCGACCTTGATGGTGGACGTACCGCCGAGAAGCAGCGATGCGGTGATGAACGGATCACGCCCGACGGTCTCGGGGATCCACATCGCGCCGTAGCCGAGTTCTTCGGCCTCCGCGACCCACTCGACCGCCTCGGAGGATGGGAGCTGGTCGAGTGCGCCGGTCCAGAGTCCGACGCGGCCGAGATCGATCTGTGGTGTTGCCATGGGCGGCGAATCTAGACGCGGCGCCCGGTGGCTAGCGTTCTGTCATGACAGCAAGGACCCGGTGATGGCTGACAGGTATGACGTCGTATGGCCGCGGAGCAAGCAGGCGGTCGAACTCCAGGACCTGGCGGATCGCCCCGTCTCGCTCGAGGGTCTCACGGTGGGTTTCCTCTGGGACGACCTGTTTCGGGGCGACGAGATCTTCCCGATCATCGCCGAGGAACTCCGGGCCAGATATCCCTCCATCGAGATCGTCGGGTACGAGGAGTTCGGCTCGACCCACGGGGACGGCGAGGCCGAGTTGGTGGCCGCCCTGCCGGTGCTTCTCCGCGATCGGGGCGGCGACGCTGTGGTCTCGGGGATGGCCTGTTGAGGGAGCTGCACGCCCGCCGTGTTGCGGGCATCCAATGCCACAGAGGCCGCCGGCATCCCGTCGAGCTCGTTGACGTGTGAGGGGTTCCTCCACCAAGCCGCGACGACGTCGAGCGGTCTGGGCCGACCCAACCTGCCGATCGCTGCAATACCCGGTCACGTGGACACGCAGGAGCTCCCCACCCTCGAACGCAACGTGCGAGAGGTAACAGTGCCCGCGGTGATCGCGAACCTGACCGCGGCGCCAGAGGAGGCGAAGCGTCTCGAGGAGCCCGAACCGCGAGAGATCGTGATGTCCGGATCCTTCGCAGAGATCAACCAGCGTTTCCTCGACGAACGGTGGAGCGACGGGCTCCCGATCACCCCGCCCACCGCGGAGGCGGTCGCTGCGTTTCTCGCCCACACGCCCCATGCTGCCGACCAGGTGCTCGGCGTGGTCCTGCCGGACAACCGCGAGGTGACGGTGTGGAGCATCGCGGTCAACGGCGTGATGGCCGGTTGCCGGCCCGAGTACATGCCGGTCCTGGTGGCTCTCGGGGAATGCATGGCGGATCCGCGGTATGGGGTGGAGCACTCCGGCAACACGCCGGGCGCCGACACGCTCATCACGGTGAACGGCCCCATCGCCCAGGAGCTGGGCTTCAACTTCGAGCAGGGGGTACTGCGCGACGGATTTCAGGCCAACACGACTGTCGGACGGTTCTGGCGTCTGATGTTGCGCAACGTGGCCGGCTTCCTCCCTCACGAGACCGACAAGGCCACCTTCGGCAACACCTGGCGCGTCGCGATCGCGGAGAACGAGAGCGTCCTCGAGCGCATCGGTTGGCCGCCGCTCGCTGGGGCATTCGACTTCGAGAGGGGCGATGACGTCGTGAGCGTCTCGCGCTACACCGGCGGCGGGGTCGTCACGTCGGTCTACGGCCAAGAGGCCGACCACATGGTCGAGTATCTGGCCGACGCGCTGGTCAGCCAGACCAGCTGGGAGCTGGTGTTCACCATCGGCCTCGCCGCCGAGACCTACCGGCCGCTGCTGCTCCTCAGCCCGATCCTCGCAGAGACCATTTCGGGCTCCGGGTGGAGCAAGGCCGATCTACAGAACGCCCTCTACGAGAAAGCCCGTCTCCCCGCCAAGCGGTTCGAGGACTACATCGGCCACTGGACCAACCTGGTTCCCGGGCGTCGACGACTGGTCGACTTCGTCAACCTCCGCCGAGCCGACCGGCGCTTCGCCGAGTCGACCGACCCGGAGAGGCTCGTCCCCATCGTGGGGCGGCCGGAGCACCTCCTCATCGGAGTCGCGGGCGATCCGCTCCGCACCAATGCGTACGTCTTCGCTCACAACGGGATGTTGGGCTTCCCTGTGGCCCACCGCATCGAGCGCTGAACCGAACGGCGAGCTCAGTCGATGCGGCGCAGCTCCCGGCGGAAGTGGTGACCGCGGTCGATGTACTTCTGGATGCCCGGGTCGATGAGCGGGGCCGTGTCGACCCCCTCGCGGACCTTCGCTGGCATCCCGAGGGCCATGGCGCCGGGGGGCACCTGCATGCGGCCGGGCACGACGGCGCCGGCCCCGACCAGTGCGCCCGCGCCGATGACCGCCTCGTGGAGAACGATTGACCCGGTCCCGACGAGCGCGTTGTCTTCGATCGTGCACCCCTCCAGGTGGGCGAGATGACCGACCGTGACCCGGTCACCGACGACAGTGGGGTAGTCCTCGGTGACGTGGAGGACCGCGTTGTCCTGCACCGAGGTCTGCGCCCCGATCGTGATGGCATTGTCGTCGCCGCGGAGAACGGCGCCGGACCACACCGTCGACTCCGGCCCGATGATCACTCGTCCGATGATCACTGCCTCGGGCATCACGTAGGCGTCGGGATGAATCTGGGGCTCGTCGTCGCCTAGGGCGTAGATGGGC
>CAYUBX010000028.1:10417-12955 GCA_964443165.1 uncultured Acidimicrobiales bacterium | reverse complement strand
GGGGGATGTGAAGTACCACGTGGGCGCTGAGACGGTCTTCCGGTCGCGGCGCGGGGCCGAGATGCCGGTGACCCTCGCGGCCAACCCGTCGCACCTCGAGGCCGTCGATCCGGTCGTGCACGGCATGGTGCGGGCGATGCAGGACGTCACGGAGCCGGCGGGCTCGTTCCCCGTGCTTCCACTGGTGGTGCACGGCGACGCAGCGTTCGCCGGCCAGGGCGTGGTGGCCGAGACCCTCAACCTCTCGAAGATCCCCGGCTACCGCGTCGGCGGAACCGTCCACGTCATCATCAATAATCAGGTGGGCTACACGACGCCGCCCGAGCAGGCTCGCTCGTCCGTCTATCCGACCGATGTGGCCAAGATGGTCCAGGCGCCCGTGTTCCACGTCAACGGTGATGATCCCGAGGCCTGCGTGCGGGTCGCGGCGCTGGCGTTCGAGTACCGGCAGCGGTTCAGCAAGGACGTGGTGATCGACCTCGTCTGCTACCGGCGCCACGGCCATAACGAGGGGGACGACCCCTCCTACACCCAGCCGATGATGTACGACCGCATCCGCCAGAAGCGGACCGTGCGCGAGCTGTACACGGAGATGCTGGTCCGTCGCGGCGACATCTCGCCCGAGGAGGCCTCCGGCGAGATCGACGCGTTCGAGACCCGGCTGCAGGGCGTGCTCGACGAGACACGATCCACCAAGCCGCAGTCGCCCGTCGCCTCGGTTCCGCCGACGCCGTTCGTCGGCGACTTCGCACCGGTGCGCACCGGTGTCCCCCAGCCCACCCTCGACCGGATCAACCAGACGCTCGAAGCGCGGCCGATCGGCTTCGCCGTCCACCCCAAGCTCGGCAGGCAGTTCACCGCCCGTTCCGAGCTGTACGCATCGGGGCACGTCGACTGGGGTCTCGCCGAGCTCTTGGCCTACGGGTCGGTGATGCTCGAGGGCGCCAGCGTCCGGCTCTGCGGGCAGGACACTCGCCGCGGCACATTCGCCCACCGCCACGCCGTGATGGTGGACCATCAAGACGAGTCCGAGTTCTTCCCCCTCCGCCATCTCGACCCGGAGCAAGGCTCGTTCTTCGTCTACGACTCGATGCTCTCCGAGTACGCCGCGATGGGGGTCGAGTACGGCTACTCCCTCGTCAACCGCGACGGTCTCGTCGTCTGGGAGGCTCAGTTCGGCGACTTCGTCAACGGGGCACAGATCGTCATCGACCAGTTCCTCGCGGCCTGCCACGACAAGTGGGGTCAGAGCTCGGGCCTGGTTCTGCTTCTGCCCCACGGATACGAGGGGCAGGGGCCCGAGCACAGTTCGGGGCGAATCGAGCGGTTCCTCACCCTCTGCGCAGAGGGGAACATGACCATCACCAACGCGACCACCTCTGCCCAGTTCTTCCACCTTCTGCGGCGACAGGTCGCCACGGGAAACCCCCGTCCGCTCATCGTTTTCACTCCCAAGTCGGGACTGCGGGCCAAGCACTCGCGGAGTTCGATCGACGAACTCGTGGACGGCTGGTTCCACGAGACCCTCGACGATCCAGGCGTCGACGACCTCTCCGCGGTGCGGCGCGTCGTGTTCTGCTCGGGGAAGGTCGCCTTCGATGCAATGGCTGCCAGAGACGCTGCCGCTCGGGATGCGGGATCAGCCGACGTCGCGGTGGTGCGGTTGGAGCAGCTGTATCCCTGGCCCGCAGATCAGGTCGCCGACGTGCTTCGTCGGTATCCCGCCGACGCCGACGTGGTCTGGCTCCAGGAAGAGCCGTCGAACATGGGGGCCTGGAACTTCGTACGTGGTCGCATCAACGAGTTGTTGGGCGGCGATCGTCGAGTCGGCCTCGTGGGTCGACCCGAGTCGGGTTCACCGGCGTGCGGATCGGTCGGTGTGCACCAGCAGGAGCTCGATCAGTTGATGACCCAGCTCGTCCTCTGAGCTGCCGTCAGCGCAGCCCGAATCCGACGATCGCTTCGAGTTCGTCCAACGCGATGTCGGGGTCGCCCACCTTCACGGTGGCCATGCCGAGCGCACGAGCCGGCTTGCAGTTGATGCCCAGATCGTCGAGGTAGGCGGCGTGCCCCGGTTCGATGGCCATCTCGCTGCACGCCAGCTCGTAGATGCGCGGGTCCGGCTTGCGGAGGCCCACCTTCGACGACTCGATCACCACCTCGAATCGAGACATCGCGTCGGCGACGCGGGCTGCCTGGTCCTCGGTGCGGGCCATGCCGGCCCCATGACCCTGGCGCATGTTGTTGGTGATGCAGCCGATGCGGACCCGTTCCTTCAAGATGTCGAGCGCGCGCACCATCTGCGGGCGGACGTCGCCGCTCAGGCAGTCGAGCACCGCATGGCCGGACACCTCGTGACCGATCGCGGCGGCCTCGGCCTCGAAGAGCTCGGCGAACTCATCGAGCGTCACCTCGCTGCGCTCCATCTTCGCCCAGGCATTGTCGTCAGGATTCGTGGCGTTGATGCCGCGGATCGTGTCGAGCGCGATCCCGAGCTCGGCCTCGTACCGGTTGAACGACTCGAAGGGGCTGGTGGTG
>CAYUBX010000028.1:6458-10407 GCA_964443165.1 uncultured Acidimicrobiales bacterium | reverse complement strand
ACGCCCCCGAAGTCGAAGAGGACGGCGTCGATGGTGCTCTCGGTCACGAGCGGCGAGGCTAGCGGGGGACCGCCGTGCTCGGTCATGTCTGGAAATCTCGACGCTGAAGCTGCTCCTACCGGTTCCAGTGTCGACAGAACCGTGCCGCCTGCCAGCTGCCGGAAGTTTGTTCGCATCGGCGCGCTCAGCGAGCGCAATCGACCAGGTTTCCGCTGAGCGCACCCATCGGGCACCTGGGGACAGCTCGTCGTAGTGAGCAGGTGCCGGTCGGGGCTTCAGGTGCCGCGATTCGTCGTGGGCCAGGGCTCGTCGAGAAGGTGTCGCACGAGCAGGTTGACGAGCTCATCGGAGGTCGGATCGAGGGGGCCGGCCCTGGACTCGTCGAAGTAGCTGCGAAAGAGCATCCAGCCCAGGAGGAGTGCGCCAGCCACGGCGACTCTGGTCCCGGGTGAAGGGTCCGTCAGCGGATCGCCGTTGCGGGCGATGTTGAGCATCGCGTCGATGACCGGGTGGTCCTCGACGAGCGTCGACGAGCCGTCGAGCACGAGCCGAGCCAGGATGACCGAGGCATCGGGGAAGTCCCGGGTCATGAGCTCGATGGGTGACTCGCCGCGGGCGAGCGAGGACGCGAGTTGATCGGTGATGACGGCGGTCACCGCGGTGATGAGTTCGTCCTTGGACCCGAAGTGCCGGTAGATGAGCCCCTGGTTGACCCGGGCGCGGTCGGCGACCTCGCGCACCGAGAAGTTCGGTCCCTTTTCGGTCAGCAGGGCGAGGGCGGCCGATTCGAGAGCGTCTGAGACGTGCTGTCGCCCGGTTGGGCGCACCTCCCCAGAGTTGGCATCTGTCACCATTGCACCGACTGTAGACGATCGTCTACAGTCGGGTGAAACGAAGGCGGAGGATCCTTCATGGCCGACATTACGACTGGCAGCCCGCCGATCGACCAGCGCGACTACGACCTCTTTGGCGTGGACTACGTCCGTGACCCCGCGTCGCACTGGGAGCGGTTTCCCGAACAATGCCCGGTCGCCCGGTCGGACCTCTACGGCGGATCGTGGCTCCCCGTGCGATACGACGACATCGTGGCGGTGGCGCGTGATGTCGAGGGCTTCACGTCCTCTGAGGGGGTCAGCGTCATCGAGGTCCTCGATCGCAAACAGGCGCTGAAGGAAGGCAACCCGCCCATCGACGCCGACCCGCCACTCCACACGTGGACGCGACGCCTCATGCTGCCGCCGATGTCTCCCAAGGCTGTGCAGTCCTATGAGCAGGGAACCCGTGAGCTGTGCCGTCGCCTCATCGCCGGTTTCATCGCTGAGGGGAGCGCCGATGCCGCGGCCGACTACGCCCAGCAGCTGCCGGTCCGGGTCATCGGCGCGGTGTTGGGAATACCGGAGGAGCGCAGCGCCCAGTTCGTCGAGTGGGTGCGCAGCATCTTGGAGTTCGCCAGCGACGTCGAGCGTCGCCAGAAGGCCCTCATCGAGCTGCGCGACTTCCTCATCGAGCAAGTGGAGGACCGCAAGGCCAACCCCGGCACAGACATGATCAGCCAACTCCTGGCCGCCGAGGTCGACGGCGAGCCGGTCAGCGAGGCACTCGTCGTCGGGGAGGCGGCGCTGCTGCTCGTGGCCGGCGTCGACACGACCTGGAGTGCCATCGGTTCGTCGCTCTTCCACCTGGCGTCACATCCCGAGGATCGCCAACGGATGGCGACCGATTCTGACGTGTGGCCGCTCGCGCTCGAGGAGTTCCTGCGCTTCTACTCACCGGTCACGATGGGTCGGGTCGCGACACGCGCCACGACTGTGGGTGGATGCCCGGTCGCAGCGGGGGACAGGGTGCTGCTGAGCTTCCCGGCCGCGAACCGCGATGAGACGGCATTCACCGATGCCGACACCTTCGTGATCGACCGCGAACGCAACCGGCACCTGGCGTTCGGCGTGGGGATCCATCGGTGCGCCGGCTCCAACCTCGCTCGGATGGAGCTGCGTGTCGCGCTGGAGGAGTGGATGGCGGCGATCCCCGAGTTCGAGCTCGAAGACCCCGAACGTGTGACGTGGGCGGGAGGTCAGGTTCGCGGGCCGCGATCGGTTCCGGTCGTCTTTCCCGCGGGCGGGCGCTCATGAATCCTCCGGCGCCGGTTCGGCTGATGGATGACCCGACGCGCGAGCACGAGGCGTTTCGGACCATGTGCCGCGATTTCGCCGAGCGCGAAATCGGCCCGCTCGTGGATGAGGCCGAGGCGACTGGTGTCTATCCGCGTGGGATCCGGCTGCGAGCAGCCGAGGCAGGCCTGACCGGGCTGTCGACGCCCGAGGAATACGGCGGCTCGGGCGCCGATGCGACATTCCAGGTGATAGCGATCGAGGAGCTGGCGCGTGTGTGCGCGGGCATCTCGACCGGTCTCACCGGAGGGCTGGGACACCACCTGTTGTGCACGGTCGCCAGCGACGAGCAGCGCGAGCGATACCTCGGCCCCACGCTTGCCGGCGAGTCGACAGGTGCCTTCGCCATGTCTGAGCCCGACGCGGGGTCGGACGTGCTCACGATGAACGGACGGGCGACCCGCACCGACGATGGGTGGCACATCAGAGCCCAGAAGATGTACATCACCGCAGCGCCGTTCTCCGACTACCTGTTCGTCGTCGTGTACACCGCCCCCGAGCGACGCCGTGACGGTTTGTCCGTGTTCCTCGTGCCGACCGAGATCCCTGGTGTCGAGATGGCCGAGCTCGACAAGCTCGGTCACCGTTCCATGGAGACAGCGGCGGTGTTCCTCGACTGCCACGTCTCCGTCGATGCATTGCTCGGCGAGGAGGGGCGGGGGATGTCCTATATCTCCCAAACACTCGAGATCGGCCGCCTGACTCACGCGGCTCGTTCTCTCGGCGTCGCCCGCGCCGCGTACGAGTACGCCGAGGAGCACGCCAGACAGCGGGTGACCTTCGGCAAGCCGATCGCCGCCTACCAAGCCATCCAGTTCAAGTTGGCTCGCATGCGCATCCAGCTGCGCTCTGCGGCACTGCAGGTCATGGACACCGCCGCCAACCTCGCTGCGGGGCGGAACACGATGATGGATGCCTGCATGGCCAAGGTCGTCGCTTCCGAAGCAGCCGTCGACGTGTCCAGCGACGCCATGCAGATCATGGGTGGCCTCGGCTACATGAACGAGACGCCAGTCAACCGCTGCCTGCGGGACGCGTACCTGTACCCGATCAGCGAGGGAACCACCGAGATCCAGCTCCGGACGATCGCCCGACTGTCAGGTCTTCTCGAGCAGTGACAACTGCAGCCGATCGGCTGCGCCCGCCCGCCGCTAGATTCGCCAGCGTGCGCATCGCCACGTGGAACGTCAACAGCCTCAACGCGCGTCTCGAGCGGGTCGACGAGTGGCTCGGTTATGCGCGGCCCGACGTGTTGCTCATGCAGGAGACCAAGCTCGCCGAGGACCAGTTCCCGCACGATCGCTACGAGGAACAGGGCTACGAGTCCGTGCATTGCGGCGAGGGGCAGTGGAACGGCGTGGCGATCCTGTCGCGCGTGGGGATCGAGGACACCGTGAAGGGGTTCGCGGACGGCGGCGATCCCGACCCGGAGGCCCGTCTGGTCACCGCGACGTGTGGCGGCGTGCGGGCCACGTCGGTCTACGTTCCCAACGGCCGGGCGGTCGACCACGAGCACTACCGGTACAAGCTCGGCTGGCTCACCCGGCTTCGAGCGCACCTCGAAGCCGACACGTCGGCGGATCAGCCCGTGCTGGTGGGAGGCGACTTCAACGTCTGCCCGGATGACCGCGACGTCTGGGATCCAGACAACCCGGCTCCGCGCACCCACGTGACCGAAGCCGAACGCGACGCGTTGACGCACATCTGCGACTGGGGTCTCATGGACCTCTTCCGGGCGCAGTACGACGAGGACCGCGTCTTCAGCTGGTGGGACTACCGCG